>DATBYX010000146.1:0-2620 GCA_036513475.1 Xanthobacteraceae bacterium
CCATCGATCGCGACGAGGGCGGGGACGATGGGCTCAGTGGAATGGAGGACGAGTTGGTTTACGAGTACCGTAGCCTGTAGCGGCCTTGATAGTCAGGGAAGCGATCCCTCATCGCCTTTTCGGTCGCAAGACTCATCGCATAGGCCTTGCTGAGGTTGGTGTCGCTGCCCTCGGCACGGGCTGCTCTGTGATCTTCCCAAGCCTGATGATAGGTATCGATCAAAGCATCGTCTCCCAGCGCCGGAAGACTTTTGGCGAATTGATCGACGGCGTGCTCTTGTGCGGGAGTGAGCATTTAAAGCATCCCTTTCTGGGCGGCATCTCAACACGAGTGATAATGTCACTGAAGTTTCCATCCGGATGTTGAATTCGCCAACGGTCCCTGCTGCGGGACCAGGCAGGCTCTGCGGGAGAGGCTCCGGCGGTTGACGCAGCAGGTGATGACCAAGCTGGGGCTCACTATCAACGAGGCAAAGACCGCGGTTCAGGATGCCCGCCGCGAGCCCTTCGACTTCCTTGGCTACTCGTTCGGCCCGCACCGCTATCGCAAGGATGGCCATTGGTATCTCGGGCGAACCCGTCAAAGGATAGCGTACTCCGGCTCAAGGCCGGGGTCAGTGACCTCTTGGTTCCCGGTGACGTGGGAGCATGGCCCGAGGTCTCCGATATCGGTCACCCCCTCATCAACCAACTGGTGAATAGGACGCCACCGATCACTAGCGCTGTCCAAATTAGCTCGTTGGCATTGAGGGTAACCCAATGTTTGCAGCCGTCACGGATGATTTCTATCCGGCTGGCCGTGCTGTCCCGACGCCCGCCATCTTGGCCGCGCGTCGGTTGCGGTATTGTTTCGTGCCGCTGTACGTCTCTCGCTAGAACTGCAGCGAGTTCCAGGGGATTTACCTCGACGATCTGGGTCAGCACCGTACCCCTGGGTCGCGTCGTTAGCCGCATCAACGTTGAAATCCGCCTATAGGCCGGTAGCGACGAGGTCTGAAGCAGCTCCTCATCCGTCTCCACCGTGTAGGTTCCCGCAGGCTGCATCTCTTCCATTCCGCTCAGATTGAACGGATGCGTAAAGGTGACCGTCTTGCTGGTGGTTCGCACGGTCATGGGTGTCCTCGATCCTTCGATGAACTTTCCCCCTGGGGGGATGCATTCGCGGCACTGGGCGGAGCCGCTCTGGGCGCCTCCGCTTACCGCCTCAGATCGACGCCCCGGCTGCGTCTGTCATCAACGCCCGCCGTATCCCGATTGGAGGTCGGGTCTCTAAGTCAAGCTGCCGAGCTTTTCCGCGCAGGCGCTCGCCACTGCCGAATCCGGTGTGCTGCTTCCGGGCATGGTAGCCCAGCCGCCCTTCTCGATCAGCGAGCGGCGGTCCCAAGACGAGGAAACCTTGTTGAATGCGACGAGCTTTGCTACGGCATCGGTTTGCTGCTGGAACTTTTCGACGCAGATCGGAGCCAGGGCCGCGACGACCGCAGCTGCAGCACGCTGGGTGGCCATTTTCTCAGCAGTGCTGCCGAGTGTCCATCCAAGCTGCGAGAACCCGACGACCGCGAACGCAACAGCGCCGACCACTGCACCCCACACCGCTGGTTTCACCCCGGGATGGATCTTCATTTCGTCACCTTGGCTGTGGGAGAAGGGAACTTCTCCGGTTTCAGATCAACGCGGAAAATTAGCCCGTGGCGAGACGACGAAGACAGCCTCGGAAACTACTCAGACGACGCCCTACCCCCTCGATTGTCGGATATCGGCGCCGCCAAAGAGACAGGTCCCAACATTCTTCCGTGTCAGCCTTGCTGATCTGACGCTCCAGGTGTCGTCACTGACTGTGAGCACACCCCGATGTTTGATGACAGCAACGTTCAGGTACCGCCTCGCCTGCAAGTCGGCTTTGTACGTCGCACCCGACGAGTGTTACAGGCAGAGAGGGCGCCAGGCTCGGAAACTAATGAGCCGGACGTTCTTCCACCACTACACAAGGCGCGTTAACCGTGCCCTCATGCCAGCTCCATGATCTGGCGGCGTCGTTCGCGGCAATTGAGCCCACATTCTCCGGACAAAGTGATGATTTTGAGCGCGCTTCCTCCGATTTTGGTATGATATTCAGCGTCTTATCGCAGATCGTCATCCAGCTCGCGATAAGCCAGCAATCCGCTATCGGAGGTGATCGCAGAGCCGCGGGACCGGATCATCAGGCGCCGGTCGAAATCGAGCCTCAGCGCGCCCCTATCCGGTCCCCATGGCTGCCCCGTTCGATCGCTCTGACCACAACCGGTGGCGAGATATTGGCGGACGCACGTTGAGTAGTTTCCGAGTCTACCGCCGCTGCCGCGCCGCTGGCTATCGTCACACTGCTCGACCGACGCACGGGCCCGGGTCGCGGGCCGCGCCGATCGTACTTGCTCGAAGGTTTGAACGCTTTCATAGGGGCAAGCCGCTCGATTGACAGTATTCGGAGGCAACAATGCTGAACATCCATCACGATGAGTCGCGGCCAAGCCGCGTGACGGTGGCGTTCGAACACGGTGCGATTTCGTTTATGATGTCGAAGGACGCTACGTTCGAAGATCTTGCAGATCGCCTGGACCGTCTCGGTAAGCGGCGCCACGGC
>DATBYX010000147.1:0-6735 GCA_036513475.1 Xanthobacteraceae bacterium
GTCACCTCGTAGGCAGGAACCGACGATTTCAGGATCAAGAACTGGCCGATCGGATAGCCGTAGGCGGCCACCATCAACACCAGCAGGATCGCGTTCCACAGCGCGAAGCCGTTCAACGATGCGGGAACGTGCTTGGGCGGATTCACCGCAAGCGCATAGCGTAACGGCGTCGAGAGCTGTCTCTCACCGAGCTGGGACCGCACGAGAATGACAATGAGGAGAATCGCGGACACGAGCAGGATCAGGCCGCCGATGACCGATATAATAGCCAGTGGGCCCATACGGGCGACGAATGGGTCGCTGTAATCGAAGATGGCGACGCGCCGCGGCTCTCCCATCAACCCGGTGATGTGCCACGGGATCGCGGTAATCATCATGCCCCAGAACCACAGCCAGAGCTGCCAGCGTGCCAACGCCTTCGATCGCAGAGGCTTTCCGGTGATGCGCGGCCACATCTCGTAAGCGATCGCGAAATACATGATCACGACGGCGCCGCCGAAGATAAGGTGAAAATGCGCCGTCACCCAGGAGGTATTGTGGATCATGGAGTTCATCGCGTAGCTCATGTTGATGAGCCCGCCGAAACCGCCGAAACCGAGCATGACCAGCGACAATGCCACGGCAAGCACCATCGGCTCCTTCCACGGCAGCGCCGGGATCCAGCCCAGGAGCCCGCGGCCGCCGCGTACGCGGCCGGCGATCTCCAGGCTGGCGCAAATCGAGAAGACGGTCAGCAGCGTTGGCAGAGCGACGAAGAACGTGAAGAAAGATTGAAGGAACTTGAAACCCGAGCCGTGCTCCGGATCGGCGAAGAGATGGTGCATCCCCACCGGCAGGGAAAAAACGAGGAACATGATGAAGGTGAGCCGTCCCATCGTGTCGCTGTACAGGCGACCGCCCGCCGCTTGCGGCACCAGCGTATAGAAGGCGATATAGGCCGGCATCAGCCAGAAATAGACGATGGCGTGCAGCGTCACCGAGAACAATGTGCGCGCGAGGCCAGCGTCGATTTGCGTAGTCAGCCCCAGGGCCCGTGGGAGGATGACGCCCAGGAGCTCGAGGATGACACCGCTCGCTGTCCATGCCCAGAGCAGAGCAGTCGCAGTGATCGCAAACATCGGCAGCGGCACCGGTTGATTCGGGTTGTCTCGCTTCCACGCCGCCATGTTGTAGATCATCAGCGCGACCCAGATCATCGAGCCGCCGACCAGCAACAAAGTGCCGAAGTAATACCACGCGCTCCCCAGCAGCGGAGGATAGAAAGTGTAGAGCACCGTTGCACGGCCGGAGAGGACGATGACGACAGCCATCAGGGTGCCGATCAAGCAAATGACGAAGCCGATCCACGCCGCCGTCATGCCTCGAACCGGACGACCCAGGCTCGTCGCCGTCACGGCGTAGCCGAAACCCATCGCAAAGAATGTCGTGACCACATAGGCCATCGCCGTCCCGTGCAGCGTCACCGAGGTGTAATAGGCATTAGGGTCATCGAGCGGCGCCGGCAGCGGGCTCCGCATCAGCATCTGCCAGGCGCCCAGCACCACGGCGGGCAAAAAGACGGCAAAGGCGACCCAATAGTGATACAGGGCCAGACGACTACTGTTTTGCACAGCTCGTCCTTTCACGGGCAGCCAATTGCGGAAACTGCTCTCGAGGGAGAACATTGACGCGCGCCCACATGCCGTGATGGCCATCACCGCAGAATTCATGGCACGGCATATTGTAGACGCCGGGTCGACTGAATCTCGTGCGGACTTCGGCGACGAAACCCGGCATCACCATCGTGTTCACGTTGGTCGCGGGAAGCAGGAACCCGTGAATCACATCAGTGCTGGTCAGGCGGAATTTTACGGACGTGTCGACGGGCACCCGCGCGCAATCGGGCACGAAAGCGTACTGCTCGCCGATCATGCGGACCGTAACAGAACCGTCGGGCTCCATGGCAGTGCCGAGATTGCTTTCGGCGAATTCGCCGCCGAGATGCAAGGTCGTGGGGTCCACGGTCTCCACATTGCTGGGAGGGTGAAGCGCATTGGTGACGCCGGTCACCACGACGAGGGCCATCATCACACCAAGCATTCCGCCCATGATGATGAGCCAGCGATTCTCGGTGCGGGCGACCTCCTCCTCCGGAACGATTCCGTCCGGAAGCGGGCGCGGCATCGAATTGGATCGACTCTCAGCCAACGGAGCCCCGCGGCATGAACAGGAGGAAATAGAACGCGAGCCAACCCACGAAGAGCAGCGCCGTCGAAACGCCGGCAACGAAGAATGCGCCGCGCGGCCCGTGCCTGAGCGCTTCCGCTACCGCGTCCCATCCGACCGGTACCGCCACGTGCTCGGCCGACGCTGAGGAGGAGGGCCGGTGTGTCTCGTCTTCGACGCCGGGCATCAACGCATCTCCTACTTCGATGCCGTCGTTTGGTCCGACGCGGGGACCTGCTGATAATAGGCGGCGAGCGCCGCGATATCCTGATCATCGAGCTTGGTAGCGATCATGAACATGACTTCGGGGCTGTTCCTGCGGTATCCGCGCTGCCACATCTTGAGTTCGAAGGCGATGTATTGAGCATATTGCCCTGCGAGATACGGGATCGCCGGCGGAATGCCGATGCCGCCCGGCCCATGGCAATTGTCGCAAGCCTGAACATTCTTGGCGGCGCTACCCACTTTGGTGAGTTGCTCGCCGCGTTGGATGAGCGCGGCGGACGCCCTCGCCAGCGGCGGGAACGGAGCGTTGATGCCGGCATAGTAGGCAGCCACGTCGGCGATATCCTCGGGCGACAGCGCCTTCGCGATCGGCGACATGATGGCATTGGTCCGAACGCCCGAAATGAAGTCGCTCATTTGCTGCGTAAGATAGGAAGTCGACTGACCCGCGATCCGCGGAAACGCACCGCTGCCATCGGAACCGCCGTTAAAAGCGTGGCACTGCGCGCAAGCCGGCGCGCCGGCTGCCGTGCCTTGCGCCGCAATGACCGCCCCGTGCTGGACATCGGGTTGGCGCGGCGTGCCCTGCGCGTGCGCGGGCCCAACCACACCGAAACTGATGGTCACGACCGCCATCGCGGCGCGTAGAAAACAGCGTCGAGCTGTCATGCCTGCACCAACGGTCCCGGCGCCTTCAGGTATAGATTCTTGATCGCGTCGAGCGCCCAGTAGGTCAGCGCACCAATGGTCACGCTGTAATTGTAGCTCCCGTTCTGGGGAAAGGCCGAGCCGCCGATCACGAACACGTTCGGCGCGTCCCAGCACTGCAGATAGCGGTTGACCACGCTGGTTTTGGGATCGTCGCCCATAAGGGCGCCGCCACAATTGTGCGTGCTTTGATAAACCGTCGTGGAGTAGGGCCGCTTGGTACCGCCGCGGACAACGGTCTTGCCGCCCATGGCGCGGCCAATCTCGACGACCTTGTCGGCTATATACTGCGACATGCGGATGTCGTTGTCCGGAAAGTCGAAGGTCATGCGCAGCAACGGTTGACCCCAGGCGTCCTTGTAGGTCGGGTCGAGATCCAGGTAGTTGAGCCGACTCGCGGTCGATGTGCCGTGCTGCTGGATCAGCACGGTGTGGTTGTAATGGCGGGCGACCGCTTGCTTCCAGCCGAGTCCCCATTTCGGGGTACCGGGTGGCGTTGGATGAAACTCGATCGGGCGCCCGTTGGTCATGATCGCCCCGACATATTGGCCGCCGATAAAACCGAGTTGCGAGTGATCGAAATTGTCGCCGCCGAAATCGTCGATCATCGTCCCGTTCGCGCCCGAGGCCATGAACGGATTGACGTTGATGCTTTCATCCATGAAGACCGTGGGTCCGCCGACGGTCTGATAGGTGTAATTGCGCCCGACGACGCCCTCGCCGGTCTTGGGATCGTACGGCTTGCCGATACCGGAGAGCAGCAGCATGCGGACATTGTTGAGCGGGAACGCCGTGATCAGCACGAGGTCGGCGGGCTGCTCGTACTCGGAACCGGCGGCGTCCACATAGGTGACGCCGGTAGCCTTCTTGCCTGTGCTGTCGAGGTTGACCTGTAGCACCTGACAATTGGTTCGCAGCTCGTAGTTGGGATTCTTGAGCAGGACTGGCAGGATGATCGTCTGCGGGCTCGCTTTCGCGTAGTGCTCGCAGGCGTAGCGCTCGCAGAATCCGCAGAACACGCACTGCTGGAGCGTCAGGCCCTCTGGGTTGATATAGGGCTGACTCAAATTCGCCGACGGCTGCGGGTAAGGGTGATAGCCGAGATCGGTTGCGCCTTTCCGGAACAGAGCCCCGAAATAAGGCTCCTTCATCGGCGGGGTTGGGTATTCCCGCGTACGCGGCGCCTCGAATGGATTTCCGCCCGGCTGGATCTGACCATTGATGTTGCCGGCCTTGCCGCTTACCCCGCAGAGATATTCGAAGCGATCGTAGTGCGGCTCGAGCTCCGCATAAGTGACGCCCCAATCCTGGATCGTCAGCTCCGGACCACACGCTTCGAGAAATTTCTTGCCGTAACGCTGCTCGATATGCGTCTTGTAGATGAAATCGGCGACCTGGAAGCGGAAGCTCTGGCCGTTCCAGTGCACGAACGAGCCGCCTAGGCCGGTTCCCGGCAGAAAGCTCGCCCACCGGCGGATCGGCAGAGCAGTCTGGTCGGAAGTGTTGCGAAACGTCACCGCCTCCTTGACGTTGTCCTGCATCATCCCCTTGCGGATCGAGAAGCGCAGCTCGTCGTGGATTGCCGGTGACTGGAAATCGGGCACCGTGTAGCGCGGCGCTCCGCGCTCGATGCCGACCACCTTCAATCCCGTCTTCGCAAGCTCCAGCGCCGTCAGGGAGCCGGTCAAGCCAACGCCGACTGTGACGACGTCCACAGGCTTGAGGCGTTGCGCCATAGTTGATCTCCCGATTGTCTGGAGCGACCCGGCGCAGGAGCGCCCGCGAGCGTCTCGCTTACATTGCTCCACTCTGCAGCTTCACCGCTCGCTCCAGATGGTCTTGGATTTTCGGCAAAGTCTGTTGCGCGAATGCCTTCAGATCGGGATCGCTGCCATTTGCAATTTCATACTGATAGAGAGCAGCGTTGGCTCTTTGATAATTGACTTGGCCTGTTACGTAATCGGCGTCGAACGTCTGTCCTGCTTCATGCTGAAGGCTCCATATCATCGTTGCGTATGCGGCTTGCAGAAGCGTCGGCGGCGGCAGCGGCGCTTTACGTCTTAGGATCGCCTCCAAGGCATTGTTCACGGTGATGTGCGAGCTCACCATGAGTTCCGCATAGGAGCGAATAGCCTCTGTCGTGCCTTTGGTCTGGGCCAGCCTTCCGGAATCCACCTGGTACGGTGTGCCAAGCGATGTTTGGCTGGCAAAGTATGTATCGGCCGGGCTGAGGACAGAGCCGGCCGTGTTCGCGTTTGAGGTCTGCGCATGGGCAATGCTGCCACCCAAGACGAGTGACAGAATTACCGACGCTGCGGCGTTCCGGCGCAGGTTTCTCATAGGGCTATGCTCCTCTTCTGAATGCGGTCTTGGCTCATCATTTGGCTAAGGCAGGGTCGCGTGGATTCCGGGATCCACATGCACGTGACCGTGCGCGTCCTCGGCCAAGCTCATCGGCGGGCGGTCGATCTTGAAGCCGTGCTGGTCGACCAGGTCGTAATAAGACGCATAGGCACCGGGAAAACCGATCATCCTCCATGCCACCATGTTGCGGTTGCCGCCGTAGACGGGGTCGCTGAAGAAGCCCTCGACCGTGCACTCCCAAAGGTGGGCGAAAAACACATCGGAAGGCACGCCGCCAAGAATCCTGCCGCCGGCTTCGAGACCTTGAAGATAGGCATCCTGCTGGTCCGCGCTCATCTGCGCGAAGGGAGTGCTGGCCTGCGTCAGCTCGGCGTTGATCGCTTTCAGCGCGGTGCGAAAGAGTTCAGCCGGCGTAAAGGCGAGCTGGTAGCCCTGGCTCGGCGTGCCGGGTTGCCAAGGGCCGCTGCGATAGAGCCGCTCGCCAGACCCCCAGGCGCCGCCCAATTGCTTATCGATGTAGTTCGCCACGCCAGCTTCGAGCCCACCAGGCCAAGTATCATCTGCCGGGATCAGCCGCGCCACGGCGGCTTCGATGAATGCGGCCTCCTCCGTGTTCAAGAAAAGGTAGGTCGTGGATTGCGCTTGCGAGGGAAACGGAGGAGGTGTGGGAGAATTGGAGGGTGCCGGAGTGGCATGACGCTCCTGCGCCGATGCGATATGAACATCCAGACCGCTCGGCAATACCGACGCGCCTATTGCGCCGCTCGCTTTGATCAACGCTCTGCGCGATACGCCAGTTGTCACCATGAGGCAGCCCTCGGGGGTTTCTCGAATGAGCCAAGTGTGCCAGAGATTCTTCCACCGATATTGTTATCGGTTGCCGAAATTTGTGAAATATTGCCCGCTTGCCGACCCGAATCAGACGCCGCCCGGCGTCACATGTCATCTTCACGCCTTGCGCGATTGGACTGGGTCAGACCTCACGCCAAGCCGGCTTGCTTGGATCAACCAGCTCGAACTGGACCGGTGCAATTCCGAACAGGGCAATCACGGCCGGCTCCTTCGCATCCCGCTTCACGCCGTCATAATGCGGGGTGCGGGCAACGCGCCTGACGAACCCACCGCCCGGAACTGGAACAGTATTGTTCGGATCGAAGTCCGTGCCGCTGTTCACCCACCACGTGCCGGACAGAACCAGCGAGAGCCGATCGGTGGCGTAGGTGTGTGGGGCGC
>DATBYX010000148.1:0-4177 GCA_036513475.1 Xanthobacteraceae bacterium
TGCCAATGCGCCGGACGGATGGTTCAGATCCGACGCGCGAGCAAACAACGCAGCGGGCTGGCAGGCGCTCCCTAGGAAGACCGCCCGCGTTTCCTCCCGCAGAGTCCTGGCTCACCGCCGCGATCTACGGCTCGGAGGCCACGCTCGATCGCCTGCTGCATGGCTCGATTGCTCCGCTTGTCGAGCGCTTGCGCTCGACCGGCGCCGTCGATGGCTGGTTCTTCATTCGCTACTGGGATCCAGGGGCGCATCTGCGCGTGCGGTTTCATGGCGCGCCACATCGGCTGCGCGATGAAGCGTGGCCAGCCCTCCAGCAAGACCTCAGCGCGTGCATGGCGAGCGGCGAGATCCACACGGTTCGACTCGATACCTACTTTCAAGAAGTCAACCGGTATGGCGGCCCGCAAGCGATCGCAGCGGCTGAACATTTTTTTGAGGCCGACAGCGACATGGTGCTCGCGCTGCGGGCGCTCGATGATCATGGCATTGCGGACCTGCGCGAGCGTGCCGCCGTGCTGGCCACCGATACCCTCATGCGCGACTTCGAGCTCGACCAGGGGGCTCGCGAGACGCTCGCTGCACAAATCGCTGCAGCGTTGACGGCAGAACAAATATTTACGCCCGACGTCGACAAAGCCCTCAGTGAGCGCTTTCGCGCGCTGCGCGGGGGACTGAATGCGCTCCTTGCTGATCCATCCGAACGCAGCGAAGAGTGGGACGGCGCTGCTCGGGGGATCATTGCCCGGCGATCCGGTGTTGCAATGGAGTATCGCGATATCTGCCGGCGACTTGATCGTGAGGGAGTGCTGACGGCTCCCATTTCGGATATCCTCAGCAGCCTGATCCACATGCAAGTCAATCGCCTCATGCGCGGTGCCCCGCGCGCGGTCGAGCTTGTGATTTATGATATGTTGCGCCGGCTCTATCGATCGAACCGCGCGCGCAAAGACCGCGCTTAAACTTGTTTGATTCCTGCTGCTTGCAGCATCGTTGCCAGCCGTTTGCGCGCGCTGAACATCCGAGTCTTGACGGTGTTGCGCGGGATACCGACGATCTCCGCAACCTCTGCAATCGACTTTTCATGAAAATAGACGAGATCGATGATCTCGCGATGTTCCCGCGGGAGTCCCGATAAACATTCCCGCAGCACCGAACCCGTCTCCTTGCGCTCGAAGGAGCTGGCAGGATCGTCCGCCGGATCCTCTATGGTATTCGCAGCGCGCTCGTCCAACTCCTCTTCCGGACAGCGCTTGAGCGCCGAGAAGGCCTTCAAACGGGCGATCCCCAGGAGCCAGGTCGAGACAGCGGAGCGCCCTTCAAACTGATCGGCACTACGCCACACCTCAAAAAACACGTCGCTGACCACGTCCTCGGAGAGAGCCCTGTCGCGGAGAACGCGCAGGGCGAACCGATATACCCGCACGTGATGACGGGCATAAAGCATGTGCATGGCCGAGCGGTCATAGTTCACGATGCGTGCCATGAGCGCTTCGTCTGGGATCGTCTGCGCCGCTCGCGGAAAGCACGCGAACGCCGGGCTCCCCGGACGCGTTTGGCGGTGCTTAGGGGCCGCCGCAGCCCAAGGGAGTGCAGGAGTGAGAGTCGTACCACGCTTCATCGATCGTCATCCTCGTCCGACAGTACTTGTGTTCGCAGTCCGCATCCTAGAAGCGATGCTTCGTGCGCGAGGTGACGACGGTCACAAAAATGCGCTTTTGAATCTCCCTGTGCGACCGTTCAAGGGAAAGACTTGCCGCTATTTTGCGGTCCCCAGCCGCCCGGTGCGCATCTCGTTGAGCAGGTGCTGCATGCTCCGGCGCAGACCATGCACCTGGTCAAGCAGGTGCAGAATGACCGAGATCCCTTCATCGTTCACGCCGAGATCGTCCCGCAGATCGCGGATGAGCTGCGCGCGCGCGAGATCCACGTCGGAAAATGCGACCTCGGGCTCCCTTTGCGGCGGAATGATCCACCCTGCGGCGATCCAGCCCTCCAGCGCTTCATGCTCGACCCGAGCCCGAATAATAAATTCTTGAATCGAGATCATTCAAACCTCCAGCCCGCGACGCGGCTCGTGGCGTTGTCCTGCCTGCCAGCGGCGGGCGAATTCTTCGATTTCCGGATCGAGTTGCTCAGGGAGCACAATCTTAAGCGTGACATATTCATCGCCCCGGCTGCCGTCCGGGTGCGCGACTCCCTTGCCTTTGAGCCTGAGCACTCTTCCGGTATTTGCTCCTTTGGGCACCGTCATGCGCACGGGCCCCGTCGGCGTGGGCACGTCAAGCTTCGCGCCCAGCACGGCCTCCGGCAGACTGATGGGCAGCTCGATATGGATGTCGTCCTCCTTGCGGGTGAACAATGGGTGCGGTCGCACCTCGACCTCCACCAGCGCATCCCCAGGCGGTCCTCCGCCGATCCCCGCAGCACCCTTGCCGCGCAATCGCAGGACCTGCTGGTCTTTAGTCCCAGCCGGAATGACCACATCGAGTGTCGCTCCGCCAGGCATGGTGATGCGCTTGGTTGTTCCGTTCACCGCCTCGATGAACTCGACCGGTAAGCGGTAGTGCATGTCGGATCCGCGCATGCGAAAACGAGCTCGCCCCGACCCGCGGCCGAGAATGTCCGCGAGGACATCCTCGCCCTCCATGAAATCGGCAAAGCCGCCGGTGCTGGTATAGGCGTGATCCTGCGCATCGGCCGTATGGAAATCGCGATAATAGCGCTCGCGCGGCCGTTCCATGCCCGAGGCGTCGATCTCGCCACGGTCGAAGCGGCCGCGCTTTTCCGGATCGCCGAGAATGTCGTAGGCGCCCGAGACTTGCTTGAATTTCTCTTCCGCCTGCTTGTCCCCAGGATTGAGATCGGGATGCAGCTGTTTGGCCAATCGGCGGTAGGCGGAGCGAATCTCGTCCTGCGCTGCCTCTCGCTTGACGCCCAGGATCGCGTAGGGATCCTCGTTCACGCATCTCTCCTATCTGATCTCACATCAATTCGCGCCCAATCGCCTCAAAGTCGGATAGCATGAGGCTCTTTGGACAGGCTCGGCCTGCAGCATTCGTTGAGTGGCCGCATCCGGAAAACGCATAATGCTCGTTGGGGTACCAAAGGAAATCAAGGACAGCGAATACCGGGTTGGGCTCGTGCCGTCGACCGCGGGCGAGCTCATCGCCAATGGCCACCGCGTCATCATTGAGCGCGGTGCCGGGATTGGAGCGGGGCTGAGCGATGCGGATTACGAAGCGGTGGGGGCGGAAATCGTTCCGGGCGCCGATGAAATCTATGCACGCGCGGAACTCGTCGTGAAGGTCAAGGAGCCGCTCGCGCAGGAACGCAAGAAGCTGCGGCAGGAACAGGTGCTCTTCACCTATCTGCATCTTGCGGCCGACCGCGCCCAGACCAACGACCTCCTGGCGTCGGGTGCCATCGCCATCGCCTATGAGACAGTGACCAGTTCGCAGGGAGCCCTGCCCTTGTTGACGCCCATGTCGGAAGTGGCAGGCCGCATGGCCCCGCACGTGGGTGCACGCTGCCTGGAGAAGGAAAATGGCGGACGCGGCGTGCTGCTCGGAGGCGTACCTGGGGTACCCTCCGCCGACGTCGTGGTGCTGGGCGGCGGCGTCGCCGGCAGCCATGCGGCGTTGATCGCCGCGGGAATGGGAGCGACCGTCACCGTGGTCGATCGCAATCTCGAGGCGCTGCGCCGCATCTCCAACCAGCTCGGCACGCGCATACGCACGGTGTTCTCGACCGCAGACGCGATCTCCACGCTTTGCCGCCGCGCCGATCTGGTGATCGGATCAGTGCTTATCCCAGGGGCCAAGGCACCCAGGCTCATCACGGCGGAGACGGTCAAAGCGATGAAAGCCGGGGCCGTCATCGTCGATGTCGCCATCGATCAGGGCGGGTGTGCCGCCACCTCCCGTCCGACCACGCACTCGGCACCGACCTACACCGTGGATGAGGTCGTGCATTACTGTGTCACCAACATGCCGGGCGCAGTCGCGCGGACCTCGACGTTCGCGCTCAACAACGTGACGCTTCCATTCGTGCTCGCTCTCGCTGACAAAGGGGTTCGGCGCGCTCTCGGCGAAGATCCTCATTTGCGCAACGGGCTCAACGTCTATGAGGGCAAGCTCACCCACCGCGCCGTGGCGCAGGCACTCGGGCTTTCATTCAC
>DATBYX010000149.1:0-3090 GCA_036513475.1 Xanthobacteraceae bacterium
AAGCTGTCGAAAACCTGTATCAATCGACAGAATCCTGGAGGCCGATAAGTGGTATCGGCGCTCGCGAGGGAGCCATTCCGGAGCACGGCCTACCAACGCAGTTCCATTGGTGCCTCGGACCAAAGGCCGAGATCGATTTGCTCGTTGCGCGGCCAGGCCGGTATCTGGTCCTGCTCGGTTGTGTGAACCGCATGTTCGACAGTCAGGTCGTTACATTTATCGATAGATGATCACCTGTGGCGCAAGCGAGCCTCCCGAATTGCAGCTACGGTGATGGCTTTCTTGTTGACGCGATCGTGGAGCTTGGCCAAACCCGCAATCGGTTAGATTCTAGCTCAGAGAATCGTGGACAAAAAGAGTTCAACAATTGCCGCTCAAAGGTTAGGCGGCAAGGAGATCGACGATCTGTTGAATGGCTTTGTCGGCGCGATGGTAGGCGGCTTCGAGCTTGCTGGCCGGCTTGTGATGGGTGTCGGGGCAGTGGTGAAAGCGGCTGTTGGCGAGCGGGCCGCAGAGCCGTTTGTGAAAGAACAGGAAGAGCAAGGCGACCTGAACCCCTTTTGGCGTGAGACGGTAGGCGTAGCAGGATCCGTCACGCTGCAGCAGCCCGTGGGCTTTGAGCTTGCGCAGGTCGTAACGGAGTTGGTTGAGCCCGTAGGTGCTGTCGGAGAGGTGGAAGGTGGCGAAGACGGCGTGGTGGATCTGCTTGGCGGTCCAGCCGCCGACCTGACTACCGCCGTGCAACAGGACCTCGAGGAGGCGGATGACGCGGGGGTCGTGGATCTTGATCCCGGGATAGCGGACCGCGCCGATAGTGATCGGAAGGCCGAGGCGCTGGAGCAGCGGGAAGTCGACGTGGACGTTGAGCCACTGCGCCTGGAAACCGGCGAAGCGGCCGGTGATGGTTTGGAACCGCTCGCGGACGGCATCGAGATGGTCCAATCCCTTCTTGAGATGGAAATCGGCGAGGTTGTTGGAGACCAGCTCGTTGCGCAGGAAGGTGGCGAACTTTTCGTACTGCTTCAGAAACGCGTGTTTGAAATAGGCGCGGAAGACGTGATGGCCGTGCTCGATGCGATCGATGACGGTGGCCAGCTTGCCGCGCATTGTGCGGTTCAGGCGCGTGCCAAAGATCTCGGCGATCTTGTCGGCGGTCAGCCGCCATAGGCCGAATTCGCAGCTGCGTTCGAACAGCTTGTGGATGGGAAAGTTGCGCTTGAAGATGAAGTTGCGGCAATACTCGATCTGGGCGATCGCATAGAAGCGCGAAAGGTTGAGCTGCTTGCGCTCCTTGGCGGAGAACTTAGGCCCCAGGATCAGGGTCCAGTAGTCGAGCCGTTTGCGGATGATTGCTGGGCTCAGCTTGTCGGCGGCAGCCTGCAGTGCAGCGACGTCGGCGACGGCGAGGAAGGCGTTGTCGGTCTTGCGGAACCCGATCCGCGCGCGGTTCAGCTCCTGCTCGATGAAGCTGTGGCCGTTGAGGTAATAGGTGGTCTGGAACGGGAAGAACGAGGCCACCCGCATCACCATTGGGCCCAGAGTTTCGTCGCGGATATAGAAATAGTAGTGCGTGAAGCGGCTGCGCTGGGGGGCGAGGATGCGGTGATGCGGGTCCTTGGTGGGATATTTCGGTACGCTGACTCGGAAGGTCGGCCCCTGCTCCATGCTCTTGAAGATATAGTAGACGCCGTAGGCGCGTTTCCGTGCCATGCGTCGTTGCCACGGCATGACATGGTCCTCCTTGCGCACCCCCTTCTCGGCCCATTCGATCGGCAGCCGGTGATTGCGCGCGAAGGCTTCCACCCAGGCCTGGTAGTCGGCGGTCCGCTGGCTCAGGACCTCCTTGCTGACCACCGGAACGCCGACCACCTGACGGAAGAAGTGCACGACCTGCTCAGGGCGCGCGAGACCGCTGAGGTAGCCGTAAATGACAATGCGGTCGAAGCAGTGGTAGACGAAGGCGAGCAGGTCGCCGAACAGCTGGGTGAACAATTCCATGGCAGTTCCCCGGAGACCCGCCAGTGGTCGGAAAACAATCAAGCGTGGACCCGGCAGGCGGATCGTAGAGGGCAAGAGTTTCCGTCTGGCAGATGAGGTGCGCTATATTCAGCGCCGAGCAGCCGATCACGACGGCCGCATCGTCACCCTCGGTCAGCTGATCCTGTTCTCCACCAAAACCGGCGATGCCTGGCTGCTCGACCCCGCCGATCGGCTCGCCGCAAGGCTGGCCCGAGACGGGGAGAGCGAACCGATCCACATCGAGGAAACCGATACCACGTTCGCCATCGGTTGGAAGGGGCACTATCGCATCGAAGGACCAGCCTTCGTCTACACGGATCACGATAGCGGCCGGGAGACTACGATCCTCGGTTACCCGATCGATCAGCTCGACAAGATGGGTTGATCCGGAAATTTCAAATATCTTTGGCTAGGTACTTGGATTGGAATTCATTATTATCGCCATACGGATCAAGTCCGACACGCTTCGCGCTCGCAGCTTCTCGATGATGTGGGCGCGATGCAGTTCGACGGTGCGAAAGCTGATGCCGAGATGCCGAGCGATGGCCTTGTTGGGCTCGCCGGCGGCCACCAGCTCGAAGACCTCATGTTCGCGGAGCGTCAACAAAGCCGCGCGGACCTGCAATGTGGCCTGCTCCAGACGCTCCTCATACGCCCTATCATTCCAATGCAACGCTCGCTCGATGCTGTCGAGCAGGGCGTCCTCGCGCAACGGCTTCTCGATAAAGTCGAAGGCTCCGGCCTTCATCGCCGCAATCGCCAGCGAAATGGTGCCGTGGCCGGTGATGAAAATCACCGGGATGCGCCAGCCCCGGACATTGAGCTGTTGCTGCAGCTCGAGCCCGGTGATCTGGGGCATTCGCACATCGAGCAGTAAGCAGCCGCCGCGTCGCGGGTTGTACTCTTCGAGAAACGCGGCCGCCGATGGAAACGCTTCGACACCATACCCGGCCGCGCGCAACATAAATCTCAACCCTTGCCTGACGGCAGCATCATCGTCGACGACGAATACGGTTTTATCCGGCATCGCTGCTCGCTTCCGCCTCGGCCGTCGGCAAATCGAAAATGAAC
>DATBYX010000150.1:0-3697 GCA_036513475.1 Xanthobacteraceae bacterium
GACAACGACGGTGATTTGCTGACGGACGTCGCGCTTAGCTACGTGTTTTCGAAGCCGCAAAACGGCAAGCAGACTTTCAACGTGTTTCTGGCCAAAGGCGCGGAGTCGCGCTCGGTCGAAGCAGTCGGGAAGAAGATAGTCGCCGATGCAGAAGTCTCATTCGGACCCAAGCCTAACCTCGTCAAGGCAGGCGACTACACGTTCTTCGCGGGCAGTCGCAGCGACGCTTTCTTTTTCGATTTCGACGGCATCAAGAATCTGTTCGATATCAGGGGCAAGCGGAATTTCACCGAGCCTCACTTGAGCGGCAAGTCACCGTGGACTGGCGTGGACTCGAATACCAAAGCCAACGTCTTCTCGACGGTCGTTGAACTGCCGACGAGCGAACTAGCCCCGAAGCCAGAAGTACACATCTGGGGCCGATGCAGTGTGCGGCAGAACGGCAATCTGGTCCACGTCGACCGCGCAGGCCATCCGAGCGTCAGCAGCTTTTTCAACACCGACGACACGAAGTTGGAATACAACGCCAGCGAGCCAGTGAACGATCGCAAGCGCTGGCTCGATCAGTTCGTGCATCTGATGGGCCACACGGGAAATTACTCGCGCGAAGAAGCGATTTCCGCGATCGACAAGGAGCGTACACTGCCCGACGTGCTGAGTTTCGATCCGTCGAAGCCTGCGAAGTATCCCAACGGCCGCGTCTTCACTGACGACGTGATCGATTACCGCCTCGCGTTCCTCACCAAGGGCGAATGCCCTCCCAGCGGTTTGAAACCGCACACCGACATTCTCAGGGAGTTTCCGTACATCGGCACGCCGCATCAGAAGTGAGATTTGCTCGCTGTGAGCGTTTCAGGCTTTGACCCCAAAGCGGTTGCATTCTGGCAAGTCGCAATCGACTCCCCAAGCAGGGCGGGTTGAGATACCGAACAATGTCACCGCCTGGCCGAAGCGGATCAGGCCGCGGCCGATATCCTGGCATTCATGACTTTGCTGAAGGACGTGAGATCAAGCGCGGATGTTGTCGGTATCTTTCCCGACGAAGATGCGATCACCAGGCTGAGCGGAACCGGGTCGCGCCGCCGCGCGCCTGATCAAGGGCTGGGGCTTGCCGCGGCATGTCCGCTGATTGAGGTGAAGCGGCCGTTGCTGTTGCGGCGCGGTAAATTCAGGTTTTGTCATCGGAATTCGATTGCCACGTTCTGGCCTTCAACAAATCCGCCTTCGGCCAGTCCCTGCCGGAAGGCGGCCAACAGATGCGTGGAATCCTCCGGCGACCGCGCGCTCATGAATCCAATCACCGGCATCGCCGGCGGCTGCGCGCGGGCGGCGAGTGGCAGAACTGCCGCTGCGCCGCCGAGAAGAGCGATGAAATCGCGTCGTCTCATCTGCCGCCACCGGATCGAGGACTGCGCCTCGCATCCTACCCGAAACGGCGCATCGCGGTCAGGTGGGTCCCAGTGCGCCGGGAGAGACCCGTGTAATGACCAGAGACTTTTCCCGCACAAGATGCGGAGCTTGAACATATCGCCAGGCCGGCTGACTAATCCCTGCAAATTCGATAGGCTGCTGTCCGGTCCAGGTTCGTGAGGATCGGATGCAATTCGATCGAATGAAGCGACGCGAGTGCACCACGCTTGTCGGCGGCGCTCCTGGTCACCGTGGAACGGCGGGGGCTATGGGCGCGACCCTGAAACCTTCTGATGGAGAAATTCATGCGACGACTCGCGATACTGCTGGCCGGCTGCTTGAGCGCATCGGCTGGATCGCAGGCTTGGGCGGCAGACCACGTGACGGTCGCAACCGACTGGTCGCCGCACGGGATGGTGTCGGGCCTGCTCCTCGCCAAGCAGAACGGCGCCTTTGCGGCGGCGGGTCTCGACGTGGATGTGCTCGACGGCAAAGGCTCGACCACAACGGTCCAGCAGGTGGCGGCGGGCCAGCTTGATATCGGCTTCGGCCAGCTCAGCAGCATGGCGGCGGCCGTCGCCAACGGCATTCCCGTTACGTCGATCATGGGGCTGGTGCAGGCCGGCGACAACGGGCTGATGGTTCCGGTGGACAGAGGCTGGAAGACGCTCAGCGACCTCAAGGGTAAGCGGATTGCGGTCGCCGGGGGCGCGGCTTCCACGACCTTCTTCGATGCTTTTCTCAAGGCGGGCGGCACATCGCGCAGCGATTTCAACATCATCAACGTCGATACCACGGCGCTCACAAGCACCTATGTCACCGGCGCAGCTGATGCCGTGCTTACGACCGTGGCCTGGTCAAAGCCGCAGGTCGATGTCGCGCGGCCGTCACGCCCAATCTTCTTTTCCGATGTAGGTCTCCTCATTCCGGGTTATGGGCTGATCGTCCGCAAGGACACCATCGATGCCAAATCCGACATCTTGAAGCGATTTGTCGAGGTTCAGCAGAAGACCTGGGTCTATATCTTTGCTGGACACGAGCAGGAGGCGATTGATGCGATCCTCGCGCAGCGGCCGGGCATGCGGCTCGACGGAGCGATCATGCTCGCGCAATTGAAGGATTTTATGCCACTTTTCGAAACGCCTGCGACCAAAGGCAAGCCGATGGGCTGGCAGGCGGAAACCGACTGGCAAAACACGCTGCGGGTCATGCGCGAGGTCGGGATGGCAAAGGCGGCCATGCAGCCCGCAGACATGTACACCAACAAGTTCATCTCGGACCAGATCGGTCGAGCCAAATGAATGTCGTGCACGGCGCATTGCAATCGGCGCCGGCTGCAAGCAAGGGACAGCCGTTCCTCGAGATCAAGAACGTCGCCAAGACCTATGGTTCGGTCCGCGGCGACGTACCGGCGCTGAGCGATATCAATCTTGCGATCCGCTCCTGCGAGTTCATAAGCATTCTTGGGCCGAGCGGATGCGGCAAGACGACCCTGCTGCGCTGCCTTGCGGGACTGGACCAGCCAAGCGCGGGCGTTATCTCGATCGACTCGAAAGTAGTTTCCGGTCCACCCGACAATCTGGGCGTGGTGTTCCAGCGCGACGTTCTGCTGGAGTGGCGCACCGTCTTGCAGAACGTGCTGTTGCCGGTGGAGGTCTATCGGCTCAACCTGCAGGAATGGCGGCAGCGTGCGCTGCAATCATTGACGATGCTCGGGCTTGCCGGATTCGAGCATCGCTACCCGTGGGAGCTGTCGGGCGGTATGCGCCAGCGTGTCGCCATCTCCCGCGCATTGCTGCTCAACCCGACTCTCCTGTTGATGGACGAGCCCTTCGGCGCGCTTGACGCAATGACGCGCGACGAGCTCAATCTCGAGCTGCAACGGATCTGGATGGCAGACAGCAAGACGGTTGTCTTCGTCACCCATTCGATCACGGAAGCGGTCTTCCTCGCCGACCGGGTGGTGGTGATGTCGCGCTCGCCGGGCCGCATCGCCGATGTCATGGACGTTGATCTTGCGCGCCCACGCGATCTGGCCATCCGCGAAACAGGCGAGTTTGCGCGCCTCTGCCGCAGAGCGCGCCTGCTGTTCGAACAAATGGGGCTCATGCGCGGCGGCCTACGTGTATGAGCACTGGCAAGCTTGAGGCACTGGCATGTCAAGTCAAACGCTGCGAACAGTTGCGGTCATCGTCGGATTCCTGCTGTTCTGGGAGGCGGCGTGCCGGCTGTTCAATCTTCCGACCTATTTCCTCCCTGCACCCTCGCTGGTGCTTGCGGAGATCTG
>DATBYX010000151.1:0-3125 GCA_036513475.1 Xanthobacteraceae bacterium
AAGGCGGCATGACGACCAAAATTCTGGCTCTGACCGACGCGCTCGGCAATCTCGTCCGCTTCGTTCTCCTGCCCGGCCATCGTTTCGATATGGTGGGCGTCGCTCCGCTCATCGACGGTCTCGCCTTTGACGGCTTCATCGTCGACAAGGCCTTAGACAGCAATTCCATCATGGCCTACCTCAACGAGCGCGGCGCCAAGATCGTCATCTCACAGCATCCACGGCGCGCCTCGCCTCTGCCGATCGACGCTGGCGGACAAAGTTACGGCTGTGCCCTGTCCGACGGACGATCTCTTTGAGCGGTACTTTGTTGCTGACAAGCGCAGCAATGGCACCATGGGCGTCATGACGCCGCAGATAGCCCTGATATCGCAGTCTTTCCGCTGACGTCAGAAGGGCTGGATTGATCGTCGTCGCGCCGATTGCGGTGCGGATCTCGCGCATGGACCGACGCACGACGTCGAGGAACGCCGCGCTCGCATTTTCCATCAGATGCCAGCGATCAGCCACATGGACGGCGTCAGGAAGCGCCCTTGTCCCAGCCTCACCGTATCCGCCACCGCGATCGCGCGAGACAATCTTGATCCCCGGATGCTGAGAAAGCCAAGCCTGCACGGTGGCCGTTTCCCGGTCGGGCAGCAGCGCCACGATCCGCCGTCGCTCCAGATCACATACAATTGTCCCGTAACGATGATTCCTCCGGAAGGCCCAGTCATCGATACCCACAACAAACAGCGGCTCGGATGGCATCACCGTTCGTCGTCGCACGACCCCCAGCAGAGTGTCGTTACTGACGGGAAGCATGAGCCGCTTGGCAAAGCCTGCTGCCGGTCTTCCGCCGAGTGCCAAGCCCAGATGATGGACAATGCGCTCTAGCCTAACCGTACGACGAGCCCGGATCGGGACGACATCGTCTCTGAACCGTTCGGCGAAGATCCGCCGGCGGCAATGTGGCACCTCACAAACAAACCGCCGCGTGATCATTCGGAAACGTACTTCTCGGCCAGCGCAAGGCAGATCGGCAACGCACCGAAGGTAGCGACTGTGCACTCGGCTCGAGGGCACACCGCACAACGGACAATTGCCTGCCGCTGTCTCCGAACGGACGGTCAAAATTATCGAGTCCGTTGAATCACTTACGCTGTCAAACACTAACCCACCAGGCACAAGCGACAAAATACGAAAGCCGGTTCGCATGGCGTTGATTCCCCATTGGACAACTCGAGGTCGCCAGCAAAAATCATCGGAAGTGAGTCAGTCCCCAAGATTGCCCCCACCATCGCTTGGTACATCAATAGCTTGGCTCGCCGATCGACGTCGGGACCCCGCGCCGATTAACAGCCAATCTATGCGAGTGCATCGCGAAGTGCCGTTCCCACCTGATCGATGAGACGTTTTCCGGCACCGAGTATGCCGGCCAGCGACGCAAAGCCGTGAATCATGCCTGGCCAGCAAGTATGATCTACTGCAACATTTTTCGATCTCAACTTAGCCGCGTACTCATCGCCCTCATCACGCAGGGGATCGTGATCCGCGGTGACGATAAAGGCCGGCGCCACGCCGGCGACGTCAGTTGCGAAAAGTGGCGACACGTTCGGATCTTCACGATTTATCCCCGGCGGCAGATAGGCGTCGTACCATTCGCGCATCTGTTCATGCCTTACGACGTAAGCGCCGGTGCCCAGTTCAGTCCATGATGGCCTTGAGGTGGTGGCGTCGAGGTTTGGATAGAGCAGCACCTGAAGACGCAACGCCAGGCCATTCCTGTTCGCCTTCTGCGCGACCCAAGCGGCCAACAATCCACCTGCGCTATCCCCGCCAATGGCGAGCCGCCGTGGGTCGGCTCCGATTTCGGAAGCATGATCTGCAACCCATCGGAGAGCAGCCCAAGCATCCTCGTTCGCGGCGGGATATGGACTCTCCGGAGCGAGGCGATACGCCACGGAAACGACGAGACAGCGCCCGCGATTTGCCAGCGCGCGAAGTAGTGTGTCGTGACTTTCTAAATCACCCGCAACAAAACCTCCCCCATGATAGTAGATGAGGACTGCCACCGGTGTCGTAATAGCCTGGCCCGTATTTGGAACGTATAGACGGACTGGGATCTGCCCATAGGGACCCGGTATGTCCAGATCCGAGACTTTTGATACCGGTTCGGACGGAAACCCGAATGCAGCAAGAGCCCCCATCCTTTGCCGTATTGCGGCGATCTTCTCTTTCATGGAAACAGCGGGTGCGGATTGCTGCGATGCGCCTGCGCTTAACTGCTCCAGGAGGACCTTCACCTGCGGATCAAGCTCGTCCAACAGGAGACTCCCCTTCTGTTTGAGCGCAGAGAGCAAACGGTATGTTCATTAGCTATTCTGCTCCGCCGTGATGCTCATGGGCTCAACCGACTACGTTCCACGTTACCGAACACCAAGCGCACTACACAATGATGTCTGCGTCGTTACGGTTGTAACCGCCCTCCTCCGCCGCGATCGGTTCAATGCGCCAGGCCATATGCTCCGCGCGAGGAGTTCGGCGGTGGCTTTGCTTCTGGCCTCGTTAGCTGCGAACAGCGATTAAGTGCTGCCGCAATTTCTGCGGCAATTATGGGCCAATGCGCGACGTCCACGATGCCGGCAAACATCAGACGATCAGCATCGATTTCTTCCGTCGATTTCGTCGCCAGCACGATCGGCAGACGAGGCGCGGCCTTGTGCAGCGCAGCCGCCAGTTCGAGCGACGACTTGACCGAACCGAGATGGCCAACGATCAGCACATCGAACCGCTCTGGAGCGGCACGGCACGCGGCCAACGCCGCGTCGGCAGCTGTAAATCCGACCGGCTCATAGCCGAGCGCCGCCAAAATCTCTTCGTCCCTGAGTAATCGCGCGCTATCGCTGGCAGCAATCAGCACTGTCTCGCCAAATCCCAGTGGACGCACCGGCGCATCCAGCCCCGGCGTGGCCGTCGCCAGGCAGGGCAACCAAACTTCGAAACGACTGCCCTCGCCCGTGCTCTCTACGTTCATCGCTCCGGTATGGTCACGTACGATTTCATGTACCGTTGCCAGTCCGAGGCCGTTCCCGGTCGGACGTGTTGTGAAGAAAGGCTCGAAGAGCCGAGCCAGAGTCAGCTTG
>DATBYX010000152.1:0-8132 GCA_036513475.1 Xanthobacteraceae bacterium
TGCTTGCGGCCTTGGCGTCGAGCCCCTCGGAGTCGGAGAGCTGATGAATAAACCCCCGTTCTGCGAGGATCTGGAGCAATTCGGATTTGTACGAGCTCATGAGCTGTCGTCTCTCACCCGCGGCTGATGTATCAGCTTCGACGGGACATTGAAACCGAGGACGCGGCAATGGCCTGGGTGACCGCAATTGGATTAATGAGCGGCACTTCCTATGACGGGATCGATGTTGCTCTGAGATTGCCAGACGCCAATCAAGCGGCGCTGGGCTTGCGATCGATCTTCAGACGCTTGTCGAGGTAGGCTCCGATCGATTGTATGAGCGGCTCGATCTTGCCGTCAAAGAAATGGTTCGCTCCCGGGATTACCTTCTGCTCGATCACGATCCCTTTCTGCGTTTTGAGTTTCTCGACCAGGGTGGTGACGTCCTTATGCGGCACGACCGCATCTTTGTCGCCGTGAATGATCATACCAGAGGAAGGGCAAGGGGCGAGAAATGAGAAGTCGTAGAGATTCGCCGGCGGGGCAATGGAAATGAAGCCTTCGATCTCGGGGCGCCGCATCAACAACTGCATCCCGATCCAAGCCCCGAAGGAGAAGCCGGCAATCCAGCAACTGCGGGCCTCCGGATTGATCGACTGCGCCCAGTCGAGCGCCGAGGCGGCATCGGAGAGCTCTCCCTGGCCGTGGTCGAACGCTCCTTGGCTTCTTCCGACGCCACGGAAATTGAAGCGCAACACCGAAAAGTTTCGGTGGGCGAAGGTATAATAGAGCTGGTATATGATCTGATGGTTCATCGTCCCCCCGAACTGGGGATGCGGATGAAGAATGATCCCGATCGGGGCATTTCTCTGCCGGGCTGGATGGTACCTGCCTTCGATGCGACCAGCCGCGCCGGCAAATATGACCTCGGGCATGATTATCGACCTCGATTGAAGCTACTCCGACGAGGAGCCAAGTTAACGCGTCCCGCGCATAACGTTGCTTGACGCCAATACGGCGCGCACGTAACTACCGAGAAGCATTCCAGATTTGTCGATGGGCACTGAAGCAGGAGAATTCGCCGGTCACTCGCAGGTGCGGTTTCTACCACGGGTACCGGGGCAAAATGCAAGGGTTTTGGACGGGGCTGCCCGTTCGTTGGTCCCTGTCCTTCGATCCCTCGAACAAGAACTTGCGATCCCTCGAACAAGAGCTTGCGATCCCTCGAACAAGAAACTTGTCTTTTGTCCATGAACGCTCGTTTGTATTTCGACTGGAATGCGACTGCACCGCTTCGGCCGGAGGCGCGCGCCGCGGTTGTTGCGGCGCTGGACGTGATTGGCAATCCTTCCTCGGTTCATGCCGAAGGCAGAGCCGCCCGTCGGCTGGTCGAGGAAGCTCGGGAAAGCGTGGCCGCGTTGGTGGCCACGCAGGCGGGTAACGTTGCCTTTACGTCAGGCGGTACGGAAGCCAACATCCTGGCCCTCTCTCGGGCTCGTCCGCAAAGAGGCGCTAGCAAGCTTCTCGTCTCCTCCGTCGAGCATGCATCGGTTCTGGCCGGCGGCCGCTTTCCTTCATCTGAGGTGGAGCGGTTGCCTGTCGTAGAAACTGGGCAGATCGATCTTTCGGCGCTTCGTCGGCGGCTCGCAGAGCACGGAGTCCAGAGCGTCGTTTCCGTGATGCTCGCCAACAATGAGACCGGCATTATCCAACCGATTCCGGAAGTGGCTGCCCTGGTCCACGCGGCAGGAGGCATCCTGCACGTCGATGCCGTCCAGGGACCGGGAAGAATTCCGTGCGACATCAATAAACTTGGGGCCGATCTTCTCACCCTTTCGGGGCACAAGATCGGGGCACCAAAAGGAGTGGGGGCCCTAATCCGGCGGGACGCGAAGCTGCCTTTTCCGCCTGCCCTCATCGCAGGTGGGGGCCAGGAGCGCGGGGCTCGGGCCGGAACCGAGAATGTGCTGGGGATCGCCGGGTTTGGGGCGGCCGCCAAGGCTGCGTTGGCCACTCTTGGCGCGCAAGGGGCGCACCTGCTTGCGCTAAGGGAGCGGCTCGAGGCGGGGCTCAAGGGGCATTCTCCCCCCGGGTTGATGATTTTTGGCGCCGGGGTGGAGCGCTTGCCCAACACGACTCTGTTTACGGTGCCCGGGCTGAAGGCGGAGACGGCGGTCATTGCCCTTGATCTTGCCGGGGCGGCCGTGTCCTCGGGAGCCGCCTGTTCGTCCGGCAAGGTCCAGCGCTCCCATGTGCTCACCGCAATGGGGGTGCCGGCGGGGCTTGCCAGCGGGGCGGTGCGCATCAGTTTTGGGTGGAGCACAAGCGAAGCGGAGGTCGATGGGCTCATCAATGCTTGGATTAAGGTGTCCGGGACCTTACTTAATGTTGGGGCAGCCGACGAAGCATCGGCGGCGGCCGCCTGAAGGGATATGGCCCAGCGAAAAGACGACCCGCAGACCATAACCGACTGATCCAACCCGCGGTCCTTGAAACCGCAGCGGAGGGAAGACATGCCGGCCGTGCAAGAGACCGTCGAGAAGGTTCGCCGTCTCGACGTCGACCAGTACAAGTATGGCTTCGTTACCGATATCGAATCCGAGAAGGCCCCAAAGGGCCTTTCCGAAGATATCGTCCGATTCATCTCGTTGAAAAAGAACGAGCCGGAGTGGATGCTCCGGTGGCGGCTCGATGCCTATCGGCGCTGGCTTACGATGAGTGAGCCAATGTGGTCGCGGGTAAAATACGGGCCGATCGATTATCAGGACCTCTACTACTACTCCGCTCCGAAAAAGAAGTCGGGTCCAAACTCGCTTGACGAGGTGGATCCCGAGATTCTTGCGACCTATGACAAGCTTGGAATTCCGCTGCGCGAGCGGGAGGCGCTCCTTGGAGTGCAGCGTCCGGACGGCGGCAGCTACGCTCGTGTGGCGGTGGATGCGGTCTTTGATTCCGTTTCCGTGGCGACCACCTTCCAGGAGGAGCTTGCCAAGGTCGGCGTGCTTTTCATGCCCATTTCGGAGGCGCTCCAGAAGCATCCCGACCTGGTCAAGAAATATCTCGGCACGGTAGTGCCGATCTCGGACAATTTCTTCGCCACACTCAATTCGGCGGTGTTCTCCGACGGGTCCTTCGTCTATGTGCCCCCGGGCGTGCGCTGCCCCATGGAGCTCTCGACATACTTTCGTATCAACGAGCGCAACACCGGGCAATTCGAGCGCACGCTCATCATTGCCGACAAAGGCTCCTATGTCAGCTATCTCGAAGGATGCACGGCCCCTTCGCGCGACGAGAATCAGCTGCATGCTGCGGTTGTCGAGCTGGTTGCGCTCGAGGACGCCGAGATCAAATATTCCACCATCCAGAACTGGTACCCGGGCGATCAGCAGGGACGCGGAGGCGTCTACAATTTCGTGACCAAGCGCGGCGATTGCCGCGGCGCGAACTCGAAGATCTCCTGGACCCAGCTGGAAACCGGGTCGGCCATCACCTGGAAATATCCAAGCTGCATCCTTCGCGGCGACAATTCCCGCGGTGAGTTCTACTCGATCGCCATTTCGAATGGCTACCAGCAGGTCGATTCAGGGACCAAGATGCTGCATCTCGGCAGGAACACGACGAGCCGCATAATTTCCAAGGGCATCGCCGCGGGGCATTCGCAGAATACCTATCGCGGTCTCGTCACCTCGCATAGGAAGGCAAAAGGCGCCCGCAATTTTACCAACTGCGACTCGCTTCTGATCGGGGACAAGTGCGGCGCGCACACCACCCCGTATATCGAGACCAGGAACTCCTCCACCGTTTTCGAGCACGAGGCGACGACTTCGAAGATCTCGGAGGATACGCTCTTCTATTGCAGGCAGCGCGGTCTCTCGGCTGAGGACGCGGTGGCTTTGGTCGTCAACGGGTTCGTCAAAGACGTGCTGCAGCAGCTCCCCATGGAGTTCGCGGTCGAGGCGCAGAAGCTGATCTCGGTGAGCCTGGAAGGAAGCGTCGGATGATGTGCACGGGCTTCCTTTCGATCGCGGCGGACTATGGCAGCAGCGAGCACAAGCTGGTCGGCGATACCGGACTGGACAGCTGAGCTCAGCAAGGCAGCAGCATGCATCTGTTGGAAGTGAAAAATCTGCACGTGGAGGTCGAGGGCAAGAAGATCCTCAATGGCCTGGAGCTTTCAGTCGGAAAGGGCGCCGTGCATGCGATCATGGGGCCGAACGGATCGGGCAAGTCGACGCTTGCCTACGTGCTTGCCGGAAAGGCGGACTACCGGGTTACGCAGGGAGAGGTATTGCTCGACGGCGACGACATCCTGGGCATTCCGCCGGACGAGCGCGCAGCCAAGGGGCTGTTTCTGGCGTTTCAGTATCCCTTTGAAATCCCCGGCGTTGCCAGCATGACCTTCCTGCGCACTGCCATCAATGCGCAACGCAGGCAGCGTGGGGAACCCGAGCTTTCCACCCCCGACTTCCTCAGGCGGGTGCGTGAGGTCGCGGGCAGGCTTGGTATCGATCATGATATGTTGCGCCGCGCGGTCAACGTCGGATTCTCCGGCGGCGAGAAGAAGCGCAACGAAATCCTGCAAATGGCAATGCTGGAGCCGCGGCTTTGCGTGCTGGACGAGACTGATTCGGGCCTCGATATCGATGCGCTCAAAGTCGTTGCCGAAGGGGTGAACCACCTGCGCGCAGCAGAGCGCAGCTTCGTGGTCATCACGCATTATCAGCGCCTGCTCAACTACATCGTCCCGGATGTGGTGCATGTGCTTTCGAAGGGTCGCATCGTGAAGACCGGCGGAAAAGAGCTCGCCCTCGAGCTGGAGGCAACCGGCTACGCCCAATATCGGGACGAGGCGGCGTGAGGGCGCAATGAACGCCGAGGTTCGCCCCATCAGAACTGCGGCGGAGACTGCGCTGGCGGTGAATTTTGCGGCCGCCAAGGCGAGCTTGCCCGGTGCGGATGGGGTCGCCGCGCTGCGCGAGGAGGCGTTTCGGCGCTTCGAGGCTGGCGGTCTGCCGAGCCGACGCATCGAGGAGTGGAAATACACGGACTTGCGCGCGCTGATGCGCGAAGCCAAGCCGCTCGCGCCCCTACCGGATGCTGCTGCGAGGCGCTGGGCGGCCGAATCCGCCGCGCTTCTGGCGTCCATCGATGCGCGCCGGATCGTGTTTGTCGACGGCTGCTTCGTGCCGGAGCTTTCCGACCTCTCCGATATCGAACCTGGACTGAGCGTCCGCTCAATGGCCTCTGCGCTGGAGGCGGGCGACAGGCGCGTTGTCACGCGAATGGGACCCATCTCCCCGACCGCCGATACCGCGATGGCGCTCAACACGGCGTTCATGCGCGACGGCGCCGTGATCGATGTTGCCGCCGGGGTCGCCCTCGCGCGCCCGATCCACCTCGTCTTCGTCGCTGCCCGCAAGGAAGCAAGCGCAGTATTCACGCGCTCGCTCGCGATGATCGGGAAGGGCGCCCGCGCCATGCTGGTCGAAAGCCATGAGGGATCGAGCGAACAGCAAGTGAATACGGCAATGGAGCTCGATGTCGCCGATGAAGCTCATGTCGACCATGTAAAGATTACCGCTGCGGGTGCGCTACATGTCTCCACTATGATGGCGGCGGTTGGTGCACATTCCCGCTTCAACGAGTTCCTGTTCACTGCCGGCGGGGCCGTCGTGCGCAACCAAATTTTCGTGCGGTTCGCGGGCGCAGGGACCATAGCAGGAATTCGTGGTGCTTCCTTGCTGAACGGCAACCAGCACGCCGACACGACGCTCCTGGTCGATCATGCCGCCGAAGGCTGCACCAGCCGCGAAACCTTCAAATCCGTGCTCGACGGGGAGAGTCGAGGCGTGTTTCAGGGCAAGATCATCGTGCGTCCGGGCGCGCAGAAGACCGACGCCAAAATGGCCACGCATGCGCTGCTTTTGTCGGACACCGCAGAGTCCGACAACAAGCCCGAGCTGGAAATCTTTGCTGACGATGTGCAATGCGGACACGGCGCGACGTCCGGTGCTCTCGATGAGGATTTATTATTCTACCTGCGGGCGCGCGGGATCGCGCAGCCGGAAGCAGAAGCGCTGCTGATTCAGGCTTTTGTCGGCGAGGCGGTGGAAGGGATTGAGCACGCGGGCCTGCGCGACGTCTTGATGGAGCAGGTGGTCAAGTGGCTCAACGCGCGCACGTGAGCCCGGTACGTTTGCCGCGCCGGGAAACTAGTTGGCGCAAATCGGTTAGGGTGTTGCGAGCATGCACCCGAGTCTGACCAACGGGGCTTACGATGTAGGTCGTCTGCGCGAGGACTTCCCCGCCCTCGGCATGCAGATCTATGGCAAGCCGCTCGTTTATCTCGACAATGCCGCTTCCGCACAGAAGCCCAAGGCGGTGCTCGATCGGCTGCAGAGCGCCTACACTGCGGAATACGCCAATGTGCACCGCGGTCTGCATTACCTGGCCAACGTCGCCACGGAAGCCTACGAGAATGCGCGGGAAAAAGTGCGTGCGTTCATCAATGCAGCGCGGACGGAAGAGATCGTCTTTACGCGCAATGCCACGGAGGCCATCAACCTCGTCGCATACACGTTCGGTCGCGAACGCCTGCGGGCAGGGGATGAGATCGTGCTTTCGATCATGGAGCACCATTCCAACATAGTGCCGTGGCACTTCCTGCGCGAGCGCCAAGGCGCCGTCATCAAATGGGCTCCGGTCGATGACGAGGGCAATTTCCTGCTCGACGAGTTCGAGCGGCTCTTGAATGCCCGCACCAGGATGGTTGCGGTCACCCACATGTCGAACATGCTCGGCACGGTGGTCCCGGTAAAAGAGGTGGTTCGGCGCGCGCATGCGCGCGGCATTCCCGTCCTGCTCGACGGCGCGCAGGCGGGCGTTCACCTCGATGTCGATGTGCAGGACATCGGCTGCGACTTTTACGTTCTGACCGGACATAAGCTCTATGGTCCGACCGGGATCGGCGTGCTCTACGGTAAGCACGAGCATCTCGCGGCCATGCCGCCGTTCAACGGCGGCGGCGAGATGATCCGGGAAGTGTTCGAGGACCGCATCATCTATGGCGAGCCCCCGCACAAGTTCGAGGCCGGAACCCCGCCCATCGTGCAGGCGATCGGCCTCGGCGCCGCGATCGATTATGTCAATTCGATTGGCAAGTCGCGCATCAGGGCGCATGAGGCCTCGTTGCTGAAATATGCAACCGAACGGCTGCGCGAGATCAATGCGCTGCGGGTTTTCGGGACTGCGCGGGACAAAGGGCCGATCATCTCGTTCGAGGTCCAAGGCGCCCATCCCCACGATGTGGCCACCATCATCGACCGCGCCGGAGTTGCGGTTCGCGCCGGCACGCATTGCGTGATGCCGCTTCTTGCCCGTTTCGGAGTGAGCGCAACCTGCCGCGCCTCGCTGGCGCTCTACAATACGCGCGAGGAGGTGGATTGCCTCGCGCAGGCACTGATCAAAGCCCGGGAGTTCTTTGCATGACTGATGATCCAAACAATGCTTCCAGACAGCTCTCCGAGAACATAGGTACCGAGACCCGGGCGCAAAGCGTTGCAGCGGAGGCGACGGTCACGGCGAAAGACGCGGGCCGACTGGGCGATGCAGAGCTGGCGCGATTGACGGACGAAATCATCGCCGCGCTCAAGACGGTGTATGACCCTGAGATTCCCGCCGACATCTATGAGCTCGGCCTGATCTACAGGATCGACATTGCCGATGATCGGGCAGTAAACATCGACATGACGCTCACGACACCCAATTGTCCGTCGGCGCAGGAAATACCGAGCATGGTGGAAAATGCCGTGACAAGCGTTCCTGGGGTGCGCGAGGCCAAGGTGGAGATCGTATGGGATCCGCCTTGGGATCCGAGCCGGATGTCCGACGAAGCGCGCGCCGTTCTCAACATGTGGTGATTTAGCGGCAGCTCTTGCTGAGCCCAGCTGTTACAGGAATTGTCAAGACCTCATGCGAGCTGAGGCGGATGTCGCCTCGTAACGGGTGAGAGAGGGGGCTGCGCAGTGAGTGCCAATTTTCCTGATTCTAGGCTTGCCGTGCTTGACGGCTTCCGCGTCGAAATCGATCCGGAGCGCGAACGGGCCGATATCGTTCTCGATCGGCCGCCGTTCAACATCGTATCCATGCCCCAG
>DATBYX010000153.1:0-4096 GCA_036513475.1 Xanthobacteraceae bacterium
ATCCGGCTCAGACATGCTGTCCGCCATTGATGTGAATTTCAGCGCCATGCACGTAGGATGAAGTGTCGGTGCACAGGACATAGATGATCTTGGCTACCTCATCGGGGGTGCCGAGGCGATGCATCGGAATTTGGTGCGCCACGATCTCTTCGGTGCCGGGAGAGAGCATTTGGGTATCGATCTCGCCCGGAGCAATGGCGTTGACGCGAATCCCGAGCGGGCCGAAATCAGCGGCCATTTCCCGCGTCAGGGCCGCCAAGGCGGCCTTCGAAGTGGCGTAAGCCGCGCCTGCAAACGGGTGCACGCGCGAGCCTGCAATGGAAGTCACGTTCACCACCGAGCCTTTGGCGGCTTTGAGCTCCTCGGCCAGACCGCGCGCAAGCATGATGGGCGCGAGGAAGTTCACCCGGAACACCTGCTCCCAGACGTCGATCGTGGTGTCGATGGAGGACAGGCGCTTTCCTCCTTCGGCCTTGGGAGAGATCGCTGCATTGTTCACGAGCGCGTTGAGCTCTTGGGTGTCGAGCCGCTGTTTAATCTCGGCGATCGCAGCCAGGGTCCTCCCCGGATCCGCGAGGTCGACCTGAATGTGGTCTTCCGGCCCCATTTCCCACGGGCAGTTCTCGGGAAAGGCGTGTCGCGAGCAGGTGATGACCCGCCAGCCCGCTGCCGAGAACCGTTTCACGGTGGCGTGGCCGATACCGCGGCTTGCCCCGGTCAGGAGGAGAGTTCGGCGCGGATTGTTTGGCTTGGTCATATTGAGCGATTGACGTGTGCCGGCCGCATTGAAGGCTTAGGGGTAGAGCCGCGTTTTGCGCCAGGGCGCATCCCGCGCTGCGCGGCGAAACTCGACCCGATCATGCAATCGAAATGGCCGGTCTTGCCAGAACTCCATGATAAGAGGGGATAGCCGAAAGCCAGACCAATTCGGCGGTCTAGGCACGGTTCCCACCACGAATTTCGCGGCGTGAAGGGCAATAGCCTGCTCGAAGGCGTGGCGGCTCTCCAGCGGAGCGGACTGCTTGCTGGCCCAGGCGCCGATCTGGGCGAGGCGGGGACGGGTGGCGAAATAGGCATCCGCTTCGGGGTTGTCGACCCTGTCCACCGGGCCCCGCACCCGCACCTGTCGATTGGATGATTTCCAGTGAAACAACAATGCGGCGCGATGGGTTGCGTCCAACTCCTGCCCCTTTTGGCTGTCCAGGTTGGTGTAGAAGACGAATCCCCGCTCGTCGAAACCCTTCATGAGGACCATGCGAACATTGGGCACGCCTTCCGCATCGACCGTCGCGAGCGACATCGCGGTCGGATCGCGCGGCTCGCTCTTCGTCGCATCCGCGAACCACGCGGCAAACAGGCGCAGCGGCTCGTCGGCCTCGGTGAAATCACCGGTCGTTAACCAGCTCGGGTGTTCTATAGGAGCCGATTCTGACACGATGCGGGGGTCCCAAGTGGCTGCGCTGGCGCCAAACGGCAAATCCTAACACGGTGGGTTATAGAGGAATGCCGCCGCGACCGCACGGGCTTGTGTATTGCTGGCTGAGGGCTTGTGCGAGTGCGCTTACACTCGCACTGACGGGCTGCAGCTTCTCCTATCAGCTGGACAATTTGTTTGCCAAAACAGACGAAGCGACCGCGCAGCATGGCGGCACCCTGCACCTCGCCACCCCGAAACCCGTCACGGAACCGCCGTCGGAAGGAGACCTCGCGATCGCGCGTGCCGTAGCCGGCGAGGTTTTGAGCAAAGGCGGCAAGGACGTGAGCATGCCATGGGAGAATCCAAGGACCGGCGCACGCGGCACCATCACGCCGCTCGCTTCGGCCTACACCCAGGACGGCAGCATCTGCCGCGACTTTCTCGCGAGCTATCTCAGGAATGGCGGTGAGGCGTGGCTCCATGGCGCCGGTTGCCGCGTGGAACGCGGCAAGTGGCAGGTCCGCAGCATGCGGCCGTGGAAGAATTCGTCCGGTATCAAAACGTCACCGCAATCCTAGAGGTTGGCACATTGCGCGGTCGGCCGGCAGCGAGGGTCGCGAGCAATTCCAGCATCTTTCGCCGAGTTTGCCGCTGAAACCGGCGCTCTCGGACCTGCTTTCCCGCATGGGCTCACGCCGGCCGCTCCAACAATCACCTGCAACGTCATATTGTTGCGGTCCGCTGCCATCCTCCCCACATAGGGCAGGGGTTAGTCGGTTGCTCCAAATGAAATTGCGCATACCGGTTTGGAGGGTTGAAGATGCGCGACCCCTATGATGTCCTTGGGGTATCAAAGGGCGCGAGTGCCGCTGAGATCAAGAGCGCATTCCGGAAGCTCGCCAAGAAGTTGCATCCGGATGCCAACAAGCACGACTCGCAGGCGGCCTCCCGTTTCGCCGAATTGAATGCGGCCTACGAGATCGTGGGCGATGAAGCCAAACGCAAGGCCTACGATCGCGGGCAGATCGACGCTGAGGGCAAGCCGCGATTTCAGGGCTTCGAGGGGTTTGGCGGCCGAGGGCGGGGCGGAGGTTTTGGCCATGCAGGCGGCTTCGAGACCTTCACGTGGGGTGCCGACGGGGTTCAGCGCGGCGGCGGACGTGGCTTTGGTGGTTTCGAAGATATCCTGAAGGAAGCGTTTGGGGGCGCAATGGGGAGGGGCGCCCCGCGGCGCCCGGGAGCCGGGTTCGGATTTGATCAGGAGGATTTCGGCGCCGCTCAGTCCGGCGCTCATGGCGGAGATGTTGCGGCTTCGCTCACAATAACCCTGCCGGAATCCGCAAAGGGTGTAACAAAAAGAGTCCAGCTGCCGACGGGAAAAGAGGTCGAGGTCAGAATCCCGGCCGGTCTGGTCGATGGCCAGCAGATCAGGTTGAAAGGACAAGGGACAGCAGGTTCAGGCGGCCGTGCCGGCGATCTCCTGATCACGGTGTCGGTGGTCCCTCATCCGCTATTCAAGCGCTCCGGAGCCGATCTGCGGCTCGATCTTCCCATTGCGCTTTATGAGGCGGTCCTCGGGGGTAAGGTGCGGGTGCCAACTCTGGATGGGGAGGTGGAGCTTGCGATTCCCGCCGGTACAAATTCGGGGCGTACGTTCCGACTCAAGGCCAGGGGCTTTCCTGCCAAAGAGGGAAAGGGCGATCTTCTCGCGACAGTGCGTATCGTGCTCCCGGACCGCGCGGATGCCGAGCTCAACGAGTTGATGCGCAAATGGCACGAGCGAAAACCGTATGACCCGCGGAAGGATATGCGGTGAACGCCACGCTGGTGGCTGAGGGCCGTGTCGTCGCTTCGGTCGAGGCAGCAAAACGCGGCCTCGCACCATGAATTCAACGACTTGGCCCTCGCGTTGACCTCGCTCGGCCCGCCGGTTACCAAACCGGGGCCGGCAGGAATTTATGTCCTTCAACACCTTTGGCCACCTTTTTCGGGTCACGACGTTCGGCGAGAGCCATGGTCCGGCAATCGGCTGCGTGGTGGACGGATGCCCGCCCGGGATTCCTCTGAGCGAGGCCGACATCCAGCCTTATCTGGACAAGCGCCGGCCGGGGCACTCGCGCTTTACCAGCCAGCGTCGTGAGCCGGACGCGGTGAAAATTCTCTCCGGTGTGTTCACAGACCCCGCAATCGGCACGCAGGTCACGACGGGTACGCCCATCGGGCTCGTCATCGAGAATGTCGATCAGCGCTCAAAGGATTATTCGGAGATCAGCGATAAATATCGGCCCGGCCACGCGGATTACACCTACGACATCAAGTACGGAATCCGCGACTTCCGCGGCGGTGGCCGTCAGTCCGCCCGCGAGACTGCAACGCGGGTTGCGGCTGGAGCGATTGCACGCAAGCTGGTTCCGGGCATGAGGGTGCGGGCGGCGCTCATCCAGATGGGGTCGCACAAGATCGAGCGCGCCCGCTGGAATTGGGAGGAACTGGAGCGCAATCCCTTCTTCTGTCCTGATCCCGAGCAGGCCAAGTTCTTCGAAGGATATCTGGACAACGTCCGCAGACGCGGATCATCTGTAGGCGCTGTCATAGAAGTGGTGGCGGATGGCGTTCCGGCAGGGCTGGGAGCGCCTGTTTACGGCAAGCTCGATGGCGATCTCGCCGCCGCGCTGATGA
>DATBYX010000154.1:0-3668 GCA_036513475.1 Xanthobacteraceae bacterium
AACCGTTGGATAGGGCCGGTGCCCCTCGCCGGTGCCGCGCATCTCTTCGGGAAAGATATGCACCTCCACGGCCTTCTGGGTGCCGTCGGCCTGTGGGATGGCCGCGCTGCCGAGGAAGGTGCCCTCCTTGATCTCTGCCAGTGTGGCTTTCACAACGGCGACGATCGCCGCCTTTTCCGCGAGCGTCACCTTGGCGTCAGTACCGCCCGCCGCCTTCACCGTGAGCACGTTGCCATCGACCGCCTCGATGGTGCCGCGCAGGCGAACGGGTGGCGGCTGCTGCGCCCATGTGGCAGACGTGACCGGCAGCAAGCCAAGTCCTGCCGCACAGAGGCGACGTCGTGTCAACTGTGGCATCTCATATGCTCCTATTCCATGCGATTGGCCGAAGTAATCATGGACGGCACAGCTCCCCTGACTCATTGTAGCTGACCCGCTATCCTCCGATAGGGTATTCTGGCGGGAAGGTTTGAGTCCTCGGAGGTCCGATGCGCTTCGCTTGCTTGAAACGGCGTGAGTTCATCACCTTTATTGGTCTCGCCACCGCATTGCCTCTCGCGGTGCATGCGCAACAGGCGGCCAAGATTCCCCGGATAGGAATCCTATCACCGGGCCGTCCTTCCGCGGACCCGATTATCAATAATATCAACTCGTTCCTACAAGGTCTGCGCGAGCTCGGGTACACGGAAGGACAGAACGTCACAATCCAGCCGGAATTCGCGGAGGGAAATGCTGATCGGCTGAGTGAGCTGGCCAACAAATTGATTGCCGCAAAGGTCGATGTGATAGTTGCGTTCAGCACGACGGCAGCCCGCGCAGCAAAGCAGGCCACGAGCACGATCCCGATCGTTGCCATCGCCATGGCCGATCCCGTTGCGGACGGGCTGGTCGCGAGCCTTGCGAGGCCAGGAGGGAATGTTACGGGGACGACCTTCCTTGGCCCGGAGCTTGTGGCCAAGCGCCTCCAGCTGCTGCAAGAGGTGGTTCCGGGTCTCTCGCGTGTCGCGGTACTGTGGCATCCACAGGCGTACAGCGAACGCACCATGGCAGGGGTCGTGAACGGGATCGAGGTGGCTGCCCGCACGTTGGGCATGCAGCTTCAACTCGTCCCGGCGGCCAGTGCCGACGATTTTGCCGGCGCGTTCGCGGCGATGAGCAGCGAGCGCGCCGAGGGTCTGTTTGTATTTCCCAGCCCCATCTTGTTTGTCGAATATCGGCGGATCGCAGCCATGGCGGCGGAAAGCCGATTACCCGCCATAGGCGTAGCGAGGGAATTCGCCGATCTGGGCGGCCTCATGTCCTACGGGGTGAACCTGTCTGACCTGTCCCGCGGGACGGCCGCTCATCTCGGCAAAATCCTGCAGGGCGCCAAACCGGCGGATCTGCCGGTGGAGCAGCCTACGGCGTTCGAGCTGGTCATTAATCTGAAGACTGCACGCGAGCTGGGTCTGACGATCTCCCGCGACTTTCTGCTCGTTGCCGACGACGTCATCGAATGAGATCCATGGAGTAGGTCACATGCGCATGTCACTCGCATCTGCAATCTGGCGCGCTGGCGCGATCGCTTTCTGCTGGACTGGGCTCCTTTGCGCGCAACCGGCAGCGTCGCAGGAAGTGCGGCTCAACGAGGTGCTGCGCAGCCTGTTTTACACACCGGAATACGTGGCTGTGAGGACGGGCGCCTTCGCCCGGGAAGGAGTCAACATCGTCGGCCCGAAGACCACCTGGGGGATGCAAGCCACGGTTACCGAGGTGGTGAGCGGCAACTCCAACATCGCGCTGATGGGACCGGAAGCCGCCGGGCTCACGCAGGAAGCGAGCCCCGATCGCCGGCTCGTTAATTTTGCCCTGCTCACAAACGGCGACGGCGGATTCATCCTTTCCAAATCCGAGAGGCCCCGCTTCTCCATCGCCGACCTGCGCGGGAAAACGATCGTCACCTCAGGCAAGGGTTCAACGCCTGCTCTTGTTCTCGTCGACCTCATCAAAAAAGCCGGGCTCGATCCGAACAAGGATGTCACCGTCCGCAACATTCCGGTGTCGGCCAACATCATCCCTTCCTATCTCGAGCCGGGCACGGAGTTTGCACAGGCGTTTGAGCCGATGATCACCCAGGCCATAGCGGAGCAGAGGGGATATCGCGTCGCGTCGGTGGGCGCCCTCGCGGGGCCGATGCCGTATACGGCCTTCATGGCGCCGGCGAGCTACATCGAGCAGCACCCCGACGTCATCCAGGCCTTCACCAACGCGATCTACAGGGCAGAGATCTGGACCGACACGCATTCGCCGCAGGAGATCGCCGAGCTCATCGCGCCGGACTTCAAGGAAGTGCCGGTACCGCTGATCGAGGCGGTGATCTCCGAATACAAGAAAGTGAAGATCTGGGCCTTGGATCCGCTGCTGCGCCCTGAGGGGATGGACGAGATGATGCGGCTGATGGTGGACGGCGGCATCCTCAGGCAACGCTTTCCCTACAGCCAGATCGTCGCGCCGCAGTTTGCGCAAAAGGCCATGCAAACGATCAAGCGATGAGCGGCCACGAGCGCATTCGCGGCGAAGGACTTTCCCACACCTATCTCACCAGAACCGGAGAGACCCTCGCGCTCAGCAACCTCGATCTGACAGTTCGCCATGGTGAGTTCTGCGGAATCGTCGGGCCGAGCGGCTGTGGCAAGTCGACCCTGCTCGCGATCATCTGCGGATTGCTGCAGCCGAGCGAAGGTCGGATCCTGATCGACGGCGTGCAGCTTCGCAGCCCCTCCCGTCGTACGGGCATCCTTCTGCAGAAGGATCACCTGTTCGAGTGGCGAACCGTGCTGCAGAACGCCGAGCTCGGCCTCGAGATCCAGGGCACGGGGACTGCGCAGGCGCGGCGGCGGGCGAAGGAGTTGCTGAAATTGTACGGTCTGGGCGGGTTCGAGGACTCCTATCCCTACCAGCTCTCCGGCGGCATGCGGCAGCGCGTGGCGCTCGTACGCACCCTCGCCACTGATCCGGACATCCTCCTGCTGGATGAGCCGTTCTCGGCTCTCGACTATCAGACCAAGCTCATACTCGAGCGCGACGTCCACGCGATCATCCGGCGCAACGGCAAGACCGCGCTGCTCATCACCCACGACATCGAGGAGGCGGTGTCGATGTGCGACCGGGTGATTGTGCTGAGCGGCCGCCCTGGTAAGGTGAAGAACGTCTATGATATCGCGCTGACGGGTTGCGCCGAGAGAACACCCATAAGCTCGCGCGACGCGCCGGAGTTCCGCGGCTACTGCAAGCGGATCTGGGAGGATCTGGAGATTGAACAGCGCAGTATCTAACGGCTTTCTCACGCGCGGCGCCGTGTCGGATCGGCATGCGCGATTTCTGCGGTCTATTCGGCTGCGTCAGACCCAGGTCGCCACCGCGCAGCTTGCAGTGTTGGCCGTGTTCCTGGCGGTCTGGCAGCTCGCGGCGAGCTGGCGGATCATCGACCCGTTCATCACCAGCCAGCCTTCCGCCATTGCGGAGAAAGTGCTGGAGCTCGCAAACGACGGATCGCTTGGTTACCACGTCGCCGTCACCGTGATCGAGACGCTGATCGGCTTCGGGATCGGAACGTTGCTGGGGATCGCCATCGCAGGCTTGTTCTGGTGGTGGGATTTCCTCAGCGATGTGGCCGACCCTTACGTCGT
>DATBYX010000155.1:0-2710 GCA_036513475.1 Xanthobacteraceae bacterium
ATATTCCTGCCGCGAGAAGGCGAGGTTGGCCTCGGCCGCAGCGACGTCGGCGCGTGCTTGGTCGATCGCGGATTGCTGCTGGGCAATTTGCGCATCGAGGCTTCGGATGTCTGCTTCAGCCGCGAGCACGTCGGCCTGCGCTTGGTCGTACGCCGCCTGGTAATCATGCGGGTCGATGCGAAGCAGCAATTCTCCCGCCTTGACGGCCTGGTTGTCGGTCACCAACAATTCGGCCACGTAGCCGGCAATTTTCGGCGAGATCGTTGTATTGTCGGCCTGCGTATACGCGTCGTCAGTCGACTCAAGCCACCGCCAGGTCGTGAACCAGTACCAAGCGAGCCCGATCCCGGCGGCGAGCAGCACGGCGCCGATGATAGCGCCGATGATCAGCCCCTTGCGCTTCGGATGCGCCTGCTGCCGCGGTTCCTCGGGCGACTGCGAATCCGGCTGCGGGTGTTCGCGCTTGTGAGATGGGAGCGCACGCCGGTCCTCCGGCCTGGCCCGCTCGACCTGGTCACCAGCACGGGGACGCGCGCGCGTGTCATCCTCGCCTTGCGAAGACAGATTAAGTGTTCTGTCGCCGAACTGGTGCTCTGGCACGGAGGTCGCCTATCCCATGACGTCACGAGCGACAGAAATCATCTGACGCCCAACCTATCGCAGATGGTCGCGCGGACAGGCATCGAGGGCACCCAAACAGCCGCCTCAGCCGGCGTATTTGAACTCCGGTAGCTTCTTAAGCGCTTCCTGCGTCGCCCCCGGCAACTTGATCTTGCTGCCGGTTTCGTCGATAGCAAGGCTCTGGAACGGGACGGCTACCATACGGCCACCGAGGTGGAGGAAGCCCCCAACCTGAAGCACCGCGAAAAGCACCCGGTCGCGCCCGATGATGATGTCTTCGATAGTCCCGATCTTCTCGTTCTGATCGTTTACAACGTTGCTGCCGATTAGCTTGCTCGTGCGATAGCCTTCCGCAACCGTGTGCACGTCGACGACGACGAGCTGGACGCCCTGCGGCAGCACGGGCAAGGGCAACGAGGAAACTAGCATCGCCGAGACGAGCGCCGCCGCGTAGCGAAAGCTGGCAGGCGTGGCTCCTCCTACTTCATTCTGCACGCCCCATTTGATGGCGATGTCAGACCTCATTGGTATCTTCCTTTCTGCGGCCAGTTATTGACCTTGCACCCGCGACAGCATCATTCAGAGGCGGTCGGTGGGCCCTAGATCCATTATCAACCCGGAAATCGGTCTCGCATTGACCGGTGTCAGTTTTGGTCAAACTCCTCGTAAGCAGGCTTCGATCGTGCCCGAAAAAGAAATAGCCGGCATGCCTAGAACTCTCTGCGGATTGCTGGGTGTCGTCTGACGGGAAGGGTCAGCATCGAAGCGGCTAGAAGCGCGGGAGTGAGCCCGTGTTTGACCTTTTCCGGCCGTATGCAGAGCCACCACGAATCATCATGCTCTGAATACGACGGGTGCAGTGGGTCCAAAATGCGGGACCTCGCTCTCGGCACGCGACCATTCTTGCAGAGAATTGACGAGCATCAATGTATTGCGGCTCAGCGTCGTGGATCCTTCGAAAATGTCCTTTGATGCCGAAAATGTCCTTTGATGCCACCTTGAGTGGAAATTATTAGATGATAGCTACAGCTCGTTGCACGTCTGGGCAGCTATGGTAACGCTGCGAGTCAACGGCCAAGAACACGAGCTCGACGTCCCGCACGATATGCCTCTGTTGTGGGTTTTGCGCGACATCGCAGGCCTGACGGGAACGAAATTCGGCTGCGGTGTCGCGCTGTGCGGTGCTTGCACGGTACATCTCGATGGTGGGGCGATCCGCTCCTGCGTCACTCCTGTGGCTGTTGCCGTCGGGAGGAATGTAACAACTATCGAGGCGATCGGCGAAACGCCGACTGGCAGAAGGGTTCAGCAAGCGTGGCTCGATCTCGAAGTAGTTCAGTGCGGCTACTGCCAATCGGGCCAGATTATGTCCGCAGCCGCGCTGCTGACGAGCAACTCGAACCCCAGCGATGCCGACATCGATGCGGGGATGTCGGGCAACATTTGTCGCTGTGGTACCTATCAGCGAATCCGGGCCGCTATCAAGCAGGCGGCACAGACGTCTTGAACTCCGGCCATCCAGGGAGCCCATCATGGGTCTCGAACGACGGCTGAATGTGGCGAAGTTTCCGGGTGTTCCGCGCAGGACTTTCCTGAAGGTGGGTGCCGCCGGCGGTGGTCTCTTGCTGGGGTTCAGTCTCTCTGTGCGCGTCAATGCCGCGCCGACAGTTGGTGACGCCACCCAGGAAGAGTTCGCGCCTGACGGCTTTGTCCGCATCGACCGCGAAGGGCGGGTGACGCTCGTCATGCCGCAGGTCGAGATGGGACAAGGCACCTACACTTCGATGTCGATGCTGATCGCCGAAGAGCTGGAGGTGAATCTCGAGCGGGTCACTTTGGAGGCAGCACCGCCGGACGATCGGCTTTATGCGAACGCTCTGATCGGGTCGCAGGTCACCGGGGGCTCCACGTCGGTGCGGGCCATGTGGCAGCCGTTGCGCCGTGCCGGCGCTGCCGCTCGAATCATGCTGATCACAGCCGCCGGGCGTCGCTGGCACGTGGACCCGATGACCTGCCGTGCCGAAAACGGCGAGGTGATTCACCCACCGACGGGTCAGCGGCTCACTTACGGAGCGCTCGTCGACTCGGC
>DATBYX010000156.1:0-16061 GCA_036513475.1 Xanthobacteraceae bacterium
TTTGGTCCGCCTGACGATCGTGCCCGCGCAAAAGAACGCAAGTCCGCGCGGCACCATCGAAAGAGCCGTATTACTCGTCGCTGGCGGCTGGCTTGTGGCGGGCCTGTTGCTGTTCGCGATGGTGTTTTCCACTCTCGCGCAGCAATATCCTTCGCGGCCCGTGCGAATCATTGTTGGTTTCGGCGCCGGCTCGACCGCCGATGTGCTGGCACGCTTGATCTCGCCGCGGCTTGCCAAAACGCTGGGCCAGCAGTTTGTCGTCGAGAATCGCCCCGGCGCTGGCAGCATGCTCGCGGCAGAGGCGGTGGCCCGCGCAGCAAGCGACGGTCACGCCTTGTTCATGGCGACAATCGCCAACGTTATTGCCCCCGCCCTCGGCGCAAAATTCGCTCTGAGCGAGGACTTGGCGCCGATTGTTCTCATCGGCAGCACCCCGAACGTCTTCATCGTGCACCCAAGCGTGAGCGCGATGAACGTGCAGGAGCTGATCGCCCTTGCCAAGGCAAATCCGCAGGGTTTGACGTTCGCGTCATCTGGAGCCGGCACCGCCGGGCATCTTTCCGCCGAGCTCTTCAACCAGCGCGCGGGCGTGCACATCGTGCACGTGTTCTATTCCGGGGGGAGCGCCCAGATGGCGGCTGATCTCATCTCGGGGCGGGTCAATCTGACCTTTGCGGTCGCATCGACCATGTTGCCGCAGATCCAGGAGGGAAAGCTGAGGGCATTGGCGGTCGCGCAAGGCAGACGCGCGGCACTCCTGCCGAACGTGCCGACCATGGCGGAAGCGGGGATGCCGGGATTCGATGCGAGCATCTGGATCGGGCTGCTTGCGCCGGCGGGAACGTCCGCGGGTATCACTGACCGGATCGCGTACGCGGTAAACGAGGCGCTCCATCTCGATGAAGTGCTAGCTCCGATGCGCATGCAAGGTTTCGATCCACTGGGCGGCACGCCCCAGGAGTTTGCGACCTTCATCAAGGCAGATACGCAGAAGTGGCTGGCGGTCACGAACGAGGCGGGGCTGCGAAAGTGATCTGCGTTGCTCGCCTCAGCGACTGGTCGACAGGAATCGGGGTGCCCGTTTGCCAAGGGCCACACACGTGAGCTTGTTCGTCACATAGGCACCCGTATCGACGTTGATGCGATTCGCGAGCACTTCCGGCTGTTCCGTCGGAGTGTGCCCATGCACCACAATCTTTCCGAAATTCGCTCCGCTCGCGAGAAAAGGCTCGCGAATCCATAAGAGATCGTCCTCGCTCTGGCGGTCGAGCGGAACACCGGGACGCACTCCGGCATGGCAGAGAAAGTACGGCCCGATCGAAAGCGAAGTCCTCAGCGAGCTGACGAAATTCAGGTGGGATTGGGGAACCGCCGCCTTGAGCGCTTCTGCAGCTTGGACATAGCTCTGTCCGCGCATCAACAGCTGCACCGGCACGCCGTATGAAGCGAGGGTTTCCAATCCGCCCAGCCGGCGCCAGTGTTCGGCAACAGCAGGCTGACGCAGAAAGCTTTCGAATAGGAGCTCGTGATTTCCCTTCAGCGGGATAAAATCTGACGGAAACGGATTGCTGAGCAAGCGCTCGATCACGCCGCGCGAATCGGGACCCCGGTCGAAGTAATCGCCGAGCGTCACGGTCACGCAATTCTCGACCGGATTTGCCTCCAGATCGCTACGAATGGCCGTGATGATGCGGTCAAGCAGGTCCGAACGACCGTGAATATCGCCGATGGCGTAGACGCGTCCCCGCTCCAGAAACGAAGGTCCGAAATCCATGCGGTTGAAGGATCCTCCAGGGCCGATCGAGTCGACGACTTTGCGTCTATTCCTGTTGCGTCACAAGAATACTCACATTGCATCGATTGCGGTCGAGCCTGGATCAACTCCTGGTTCATCGCGGAGCCTAAAGTAGCCCGCATGGGCGAAGCGACATGCGGGACGCGGCGTAGAGCCCACATATCGCTTCGCTCATCCGGGCTATGAATAGGACGGATTCCGCCGACAGAACCCGACCGCCTCAATACCGTCCTCACGTGCCTGCGTTCCCCGCATCTAGGCATCCCGCCCGCCCGCAGCTTACACTGCGGCCTGATCTCATCGCTGCCGCCCGAATTCGTCGCGCCCAATCAAAGCGCGGCCGGTCGCAGAGCCCGGCTGCGATTGGAACGTGGCTGACCGTGAATTCTGCAGGGAAAGAAAACAATGGCAAGGAACATGCTCGATGGCGGTCAGGTGATCGTCGACTATCTGATTCGCGAGAAGGTACCGTACGTGTTCGGTTTGTGCGGGCACGGCAATATCGGGTTCATCGACGCGCTGTATGAGCGCTCCGACGAGATCAAGACCATTTCCGTCCATCACGAGAGCGTGGCTGGGTTCATGGCCGACGTGTACTACCGCGTCGCCGGACGGCCGACCGCGACCTTTACCTCCTGCGGCCCCGGTTCCGCCAATCTCCCCATTGCACTCGCCAACTCGTATCTCGACTCTGTCCCGTTCCTCGCGGTGACCGGAAACGTACCCACGAGCCAGTTCAATCGCGGCGCCTTTCAGGAGCTCTATCGCCATTATCAGGCTGATTTTCCTTCAACCGTGCGGGCCTGCTGCAAACGCGTCTTCCAGCCCACGCGCGGCGACATGGTTCCACTCGCCATCCGTCAGGCGTGGAAGACAATGGTGACCGGAAGGCCCGGACCGGTCGTGCTGGACGTGCCTTTCGACATCTTCAAGGAGGCTGCCGCCGAGGAAACCCCCAAGCCGGAAGATTGGAATGCCGGTATTTCCTGCCGCTGCGGGGCGGATCCGCACGGAGTGGCGCGCGCCCTCGATATGCTGCTCGCAGCCGAGCGTCCGGTCATCCTGGTGGGTCAGGGCGTGAAATATGCCGGTGCGGCGGCGGACTTGCTCCGCCTTGCAGAGCGGCTGCGCGTTCCCGTCGCCTGGTCCGCGAGCGGCACGGGCGCCATCGACACCCATCACCCTTTGGCGCTTGGGCTCATCGCCCGTAACGGTCCCTACCAGGCCAATCACGCCGCCCGCACCGCCGATGTCTTGCTCGCGCTGGGAGTGCGCTTTGACGACCGCACATCGAGCTCGTGGCTCCCGGGCTACTCGTTCACCATTCCGCCAACCAAGCTTATTCATGTGGACATCGATCCCGACGAGATCGCCCGCAACTACCCGGTCGCTCTCGGCCTGATGGCGGACGTGCGCACGTTCCTGCGCCAGCTTCTCGCTGAGCTCGACTCCCGCCGAGATCGGAGCGACCGCGACACCTCTCGTACGCAGTGGCTCGAGACGATCGACGGATACCGCAAACAATGGAATGCGTTCATCGCGCCTGGACGGAGCGACGACAGCACCCCTATCCACCCGCAACGCGCAGCGCACGAGATCGATAAGGCGCTTCCCTCCGACGCCATTCTGGTGAGCGACATCGGCGTCCATCACAACTGGCTCATTCAGTTTTGCAATCCGCGCCGACCCGATTCGTTGATCGGCTCCATGGGGTTCGGTCCCATGGGGTTTGGCGTTGCTGGGGTGCTTGGGGCACAATTTGCTGCGCCCGATCGGCCTTGCGTTTCGGTTTGCGGGGACGGCGCCTTCTTCATGCACGCCAGCGTTCTCGGCACTGCTGTGGAGTACAATCTTCCGGTCGTCTGGGTGGTGTGGAACAATTTCTCCTACGCTTCCATCCGCGGATTGCAGCGCGGTTATCTCGATGGCCGGGAGCTTGCGACCGATTTTCGCCACCCCGAGACCGGCGCGCCGTACAATCCCGATTTCGCTGCCATGGCGCGATCGGCCGGGATCGAGGGCGTCAACGTCGATCGTGCCGGCGATCTTGCAGATGCGCTTCGTGCCGCTATTGATGCGAGACGTCCCTCCCTCATCAATGCGAATATCAGTGCAGATAAAAACCCCGGCGGCGCGGGCGTATGGGAGCTGCCGGGACTGGGCCAGAGCCAGCCCGCATTCGGCGGCCGCTACAGCCCTGAGACCGTAAGGTAGGTGGGCGCAAGATGAAGCGCATCGGCGCATTCCTTTCTGCTGCGAGCACAAGCCTCGTCCTTGCGTCCACTCTCCTTGCGCAGTCTGCCTTTCCCGTTCGGACCGTGAAGATCATCGTTCCGTTTCCCAGCGGCGGCATCAACGACGTGCTCGCGCGCATTCTTGCCGAAGACCCCATCCACTTTGACATCCGTCATCGCCAATGCGGCCATTGACGCCATCCACATGCCCGACGTTCAGGAGAAGCTTCGGGCTACGAGCGTCAATGCGATCGGCAACTCCCCTGCCGAGATGGCGGCTTCATCAAGGACGAAGCGCAGCGCTGGGGCGCCATTATCAGGAAGAACAATATCGTGGTCGATTGACCCAGGCTTCATAGGGGCAGGTTTCAAACCTCTTCCACGTATCTACCGAATCGTAGGGTGGGCAAAGGTGCGCCCGTCCAAGATCTCTGCGCGTGAGAAAATCTCGCGCGCCGTGCCCACGCGCCCCCGGTCGATGGTGGGCACGGCGCAGGCGCAGTCAAGCTTGCGCAGACTGCGCCGCGCCTTTGCCCATCCTACGAGCTTGATTTACGGCTGTGCGCGGAAGTGCTTGGAGAGCTTGAGCCCCTGCGCTTGATAATTCGAGCCGAGACCATCGCCATAAAGCGTATTCGGTCGCTGCAGCATGCTTTCATAGATCAGGCGGCCGACGATCTGCCCGTGCTCGAGAATGAAGGGCACCTCGCGCGAGCGTACTTCCAGAACGGCGCGGGCACCGCGCCCGCCCGCAGCCACATGTCCAAAACCTGGATCAAAAAATCCCGCGTAATGCACGCGGAATTCTCCGACAAGTGGATCAAACGGCACCATCTCGGCGGCATAGTCCGGCGGCACCTGCACCGCCTCCTTGGAGGCCAGAATATAGAATTCGTCCGGATCAAGGATGAGACTGCGGTCGCTGCGGGAATAGATTGGTTCCCAGAAATCACCAACATCATAGGCGGCGCGCCGCTCGATATCGATCAAGCCCGTATGATGCTTGGCACGAAAGCCAACAGTGGCTCCTCTGCCTGTCGCGCCCGCCGGGGTGAAAAGAGAGGGAATCGAAGCCGAGAGATCCACGCTGACGGCAATGCCCTCGCTCACGTCGGCACGGGGGTCGTCGACCAGAGCCTCGCGCGCATGCAGGGTCCGCAAAGCATCGGAATCGAGCTGCGCGTGCCCGTGGCGAAAGCGAAGCTGTGACAGCCTGGAACCGGTGCGCACCAGCACCGGGAATGTGCGCGGGCTGATCTCGGCATAGAGGGGACCATGATAACCGGGCTTGATGCGGTCGAACCCCCGCGTTTTGTCTGCAATCACACGGGTGAAGACGTCGAGCCGTCCCGTGGAGCTCTTTGGATTGGCTGCCCCAGCAACGTTGTCCGGCAAGGCGAGACTCTCGATCAAGGGCACGATGTAGACGCATCCTGTCTCGAGCACGGCGCCATGGCTGAGGATGATCTCGTGCAGTTTGAGCTGTTTGATTCGTTCTGCAACCGTTGTTTCCGGACCCGGTAGGAAGCTGGCCCGCACACGGTAGGCAACCTCGCCAAGCCGCAAGTCCAGACTCGCCGGCTGGATCTGATCGGGTTGGAACTCTTGCCCGGGCACGATTGCGCCATCGCCCGCCAAAGCAGCGATCATACGGTCGGGCAAAATGCCTGTTTGGTCGATGCCGAAGACGAGCGGCAATGCACCTTCCCTTTCAATACGCGTGTCACAGGAAGCGATCCGGTGCCATGAAGCTCTGCCGCGACCGAGCGCGGCTGCGAGATTGCATGCAGCTGGAGAGCGGACGATATCTTACCCCTAGCTCAGGATCGTCTTGACGGAAAGCTGGGCTCAGCGCTACACGGGACGTTATCCCGTGGTCATTTTGAGCCGGCCGGCTTGCAGCCACGTAAAACAACTCGCTAAAAGGCCGGGGACGCGTAGGACCCGGCGGAGCTTTCCAGCCGGGTTTTTTGTTGGGCAGAGGAGACCGTAATGTCCGCCAAGAGAAGCTATCGCGCGGAAACCGAGCTCGTGCACGCCGGTATCCTGCGCTCGCAGTTCGGGGAAACCTCAGAGGCGCTGTTTCTGACCCAAGGCTACGTCTACGAGAGCTCAACCAGCGCGGAGAAGCGGTTCAAGAACGAGGAGCCGGGCTATCAGTATTCCCGCTTCTCCAATCCGACTGTCACGATGTTCGAGCAGCGGATGATCGCGCTCGAAGGCGCAGAGGCTGCGCGCGCGACCGCGACCGGAATGGCGGCGGTCACCACCGCCCTGATGGGGCAGGTGCGCGCCGGAGATCACATTGTTGCCTCGAAGGCGCTGTTCGGCTCGTGTCTCTACGTGGTGGAAGAGCACCTGCCCCGCTACGGTGTAGCCTCGACCCTGGTCGACGGTACCGATCTCGATCAATGGCGCAAGGCGGTACGTCCCAACACCAAAACCTTCTTTCTCGAAACGCCGACCAATCCGGTGCTCGAGGTGATCGACATCCAGGCGGTCGCCGAAATTGCCCATGCGGCCGGCGCAACGCTCGTCGTGGACAATGTGTTCTCAACTCCACTGCTGCAGCGGCCGCTCGAGCTCGGTGCCGACTGCGTCGTCTATTCCGCAACCAAGCACATCGATGGTCAGGGTCGCTGCCTAGGCGGCGTTATTTTGGGTTCCGAAAAGTTCATCGCCGACCACGTGCACAACCTCATTCGCCAGACGGGCCCGTCGCTTTCGCCCTTCAATGCCTGGGTGCTGCTGAAGGGACTGGAGACTCTTGCCGTGCGCGTGCGGCGGCAGACCGATACGGCCGCAACCCTCGCGGTGGCGCTCGTCGAGCACCCCAAGATTGCCCGGCTGATCTATCCCGGACGTCCCGACCACCCGCAGGCAGCGATTGTGCAACGGCAGATGCGCGGTGGTTCCACGCTGCTTGCCTTCGAGATCAAGGGCGGCAAGGCCGCTGCCTTTCGTTTCCAGGACGCTCTCAAGCTGGTGCGCATCAGCAATAATCTCGGTGATGCAAAGAGCCTGATCACCCATCCCGCAACCACGACCCATCAACGGCTCACCCCCGCCGCACGCGCCGCGCTCGGGATCAGCGACGGCCTTGTGCGGCTGTCATGCGGACTAGAGCACCCCGACGACCTCGTCGAGGATGTGTTGGCGGCGCTCGAGGCTGTGTGAGCGGTCCCTATCGCGAAAGCTGAGGTCCCACCGTCGTTGCGGACGGACGAACCGGTGCGCCACCGGCAATTGCGGTCGTACGCAAGGCCGCTTCGGAAATCGCCATGCCGAGCGCCTTGGCCAAACAGGCGTAGCTCCAATCGTTCATGTGCACGCCGTCAGCTGACACGAATGTTTCGAATGCCAGGTGACTTGCCGAATACCAGCGTCGCATCAGCTCAAAACGATGAAATACATTTATGTGCTCCGCCTTCGCACTGGCGGAAATAAGCTTGACCATGTTCTCGCAGTTGGGCTTGGCAATGACCCGCGGCGCGTATTGCGGGTCGATGAGCACCACATCGGCCCCGCTCGCCTGCAGGCGCCGCAGACCTTCATGCAGCTCGCCCACATGCGGCGGCAGAGCACGGTCGCGCAGCACCGAGTTCGTGCCTACCTGCCAGAGCACGAGGTCGGGATGCTCGGCGAGCACCGATGTATCGAGCCGCTTGAGCATGTCGGTGATTTCCTCCCCGTTCACGCCACGGTTCAACACCGTAAACTCCTGTCCCGGAAAACGCCGGGCGAGCTCCTGCGCGAGGCGATTGGGATAGGCGGCTGCCGACGAGCTTGCCCCGGCGCCGTAGGTAGACGAGGAGCCCAAAGCGACGATCTTGATAGGCTTGCCGGCGGCGAGAAGTCGTGCCGTGTGGGGAAGCGGATAATCCAGCCGCGCTTGGTCGGCGGGAATGATGCATGCAGGAGGAACGGGGCTCCCGGAAGCTGAAGATGGGGCAGAGAGGCTGCCTGGGGTGGCCATTGGGCCAGGTGCCTGCGCGGCCGCCGGCAGCGAGACAAATAGACCTGCGATCACGAGCGCGCCGCAAACCTGCGCCCGCCGCAAAAAACTCCGGTCCTGCATGATCTCCGTTCCGTTCCCTGCTGGAATGCTTTTGGGCTTATTGCACTGTTTTCTGTTCGTTCCCGCGCAAGTGCGCGGCATCCAGGATCATTGCCGCCATCCCGTGGGCAATGCAATCATGGACCTTCGAGGCAAGGACGTTGTCATTGCCCGTGGCAAAAAGATCGAACGCGCCCGTATCCGACCAGTTGTGCATGATCGACAGCCGGTCGAACAAGGGCACCTCGCGTTGCTGAGCAACCACTCGCATCGTATCCGCATATGGCCCGAGCGCAACCATGATCTCGGTGCGAGGGCTGTATTGCATATTCATCAAGATGACGTCTGTCCTGCTATTTTGCAATATTTCAATGCCTTCGTCGAGAGCTGAGCGAAATTCCTCCGGTTCCACCCTCCGAATCGCATCGATCGTGCCGGTCTGCCACACCACCAGATCCGGCTTCTCATCGGTGATAATCTTTTCCATCCCCTTCGCCATGTCCTCTGCAGTCTGGCGGCTTCGGACCAGAGGCACGACTTTGACTGCTATGCCCGGAAGGCGCTGCTTGAGGATGGCTTCCAGGCGAGCCGGATACGCCGAAGCGGGGCCGTTCGGGCCGGCAAGGGCCGAGGACCCCGTCCCAAACACCGCGATAGTCAGCCGATGGTCGTTCTTTACGACCGCGGTGACACGCTTCAAATCGTTGTTGGCAGACAGTAAATAGTCCGGGATGTCGCAGCTGTGGTGTTCTGCGGCGGATGCGATGACCAGCGCGGAAAGCAGCGCTGCAAATGTCCCAACCAGCATTCTCATGCCTCGCCTCCCGCGAGGTCCGCGTCTGGCGGCTTCTTCGGTCGCGATGTGGGACTCCGTCCTTCTGCCCGCTTATACCATGTGAGCAGCCCAGCAGCCGCAATCATTATGAGAATGCCTAATGCGCTTGCAAGCACCTGCATCCAAAGCGCGGGCGACACCTCGGTCATGGCGAAATGGGCTGCGAACGAGAGAAATACGCCGAGGCAGAAGATTTCGAGCGAATGCTGGCCGCAGATGATCGGCGGCTGCAACCAGCGGGACCTCAGGACCGGCCAGTCCCGCGGCACAAAACGGACTATTACGACTGCCAGAGCCAGAAAATGCGCAAATCGCAGAACATCGAGATTGACCTTGTCGATCGGGTAGATCAATTCCTCGAGCCACTGTGGCACGTACGGGCTCGCCGCGGGCAGATACCACGTGAGCGAAATCAGAAACGCAAAGACGAGGTACGCTGCAGCAACGACCAGAGTGGCGCGTGACTCCAACACGGTGGAAAGGCGCTGGGCTCCCCCCAGCGCGCACCACGCACCAAAGACGAACAACAGCTGCCAGGCAAACGGATTGAAGAACCAATGGCCGCTCGGATAGCTCGGTAGGTTCCAGTTGAAATGCCAGGTCAGCACATACAGCAGAACCGACGCTGCCAGCGCCTGGCTGGGTTGACGCATCAGCAGCCACAGGATCGGAGGGAACAGCAGCAAGAGCACGATATAGAGCGGCAGCACGTCCATATTGGCGGGCTTGAACTTGAGCAGCAGCGCCTGGATGATCGTGGCGTCGGGCTGCTTGAGAAAATCCAGGATGTTGGTTTCCTCTGCATAGAGCGGGTTTTCGAAGCTGTTGGCGAGATAGGTGATCTCGGCGAGATAAATTGCGAAGAGGAACACATGCGCGACATAGATCTGCCAGGCTCGGCGCAGGATCTGCGCACCCGCTATCACAAAGCCGCGCTCGCGCATTTGCCGGCCATACACGAATGCCGCGGTGTAGCCCGATACGAACACGAAGATCTCGGTCGCATCGCTGAACCCATAATTGCGGATGGTGACCCAGGCAACGAGATTGGAGGGAATATGGTCGAGGAAAATCAGCCACAGCGCGATCCCGCGGAACAGATCGAGCCTGAGATCGCGTCCGGTGGTGATCACAGGAGCATGCATCGCGGGAATCTTGCCTGACTCGGGCGGTCTTCGAAACTTGTAAGGTGCCATCGGCCGCATTAGCAGTGGCAGAGGACGAAACTATGGAAACGGTCAAATCACCTTACCGTGCCGTGACACGGCAGATCGAAGTGAAGGTGATCCCGCGTTTCCTGCCGGAACGCTCCTCACCGGAAAACGGATACTACTTCTGGGCTTATACGATCACGCTTACGAATTTGGGAGGCGAAACCGTCCAGCTCAAGACGAGGCATTGGCGGATCACGGATGGACAGGGACGCCTTCAGGAGGTGCGCGGGGCGGGTGTGGTGGGCGAAGAGCCCGTGCTTAAACCGGGCCAGAATTTTGAATACACCAGCGGCGTGCCGCTTCCGACCGCGTCCGGCTTCATGACCGGCACGTACGGCATGATCAGCGCTGCAGGCGAGGCCTTCGACATCAAGATACCCGCTTTTTCGTTGGACATCCCGCAGCGAAGGCGCACGATCAACTAACGGCTGCATTTATTCCGCTTATTCTACCCTGTCGTGGGCGGGGCGCGGCCATGACGACGCGTCACGTCGCATCAGGATGCCGTCTCGCGCACCTCCGACGGGTCAAACGCATAGGTCGAATTGCAGAACTCGCAGGTGACAAGGATTTTGCCGTTTTCCACCATGTGATCGCGGTCTTCCTGGGGAAAGCTTCGGAGCATCTGTTCTACCCTCTCACGCGAACAAGAGCAGCGGGCGCGCAGATCCCTACTGCGAAACACCCGCACTCCTCGTTCGTGAAAAAGACGATAGAGAAGCTGCTCGGACGACAGCTCCGGGTCCAGTAATTCGAGGTCCTGGACCGACGCCACAAGCGCGCGGCCTTCGAGCCAAGCTTCATCCTCGGGCGACTCGCCCAGCTGCATTCCGGGCGGAACGTCGCCGGGGTCCAGATCAGGCCGGCGAGCCCGTTCCTCCGATGCAGGCAGGAATTGCAGAAGAAGGCCCCCGGCCCGCCAGCGGTGCCGGGCGCCATTGCCATCGGCTCGGAACTCCTCGGCTACGGCCAAGCGTACTCGCGTCGGAATCTGTTCCGAGCGCAGAAAGTATTCGTGCGCGGCATGTTCGAGGTCCTTGCCCTCCAGCGGCACGATTCCTTGGTATCGTGCCGTGTCGGGGCCCTGGTCGATGGTCATTGCCAGATGGCCTTGACCAAGCAGTGCGCCAGGACCCGCACTGCCCGATGCGATCGCAGCAGCGACCCGACTCGCATCGAATCTGGCGCAGGCGCGCACTTGGTCCGGAGTAGTGTAATCGACCACCAGCATCCGCACCGGACCGTCGCTCTGCGTCTGCAGAATGAAGCGGCCCTCGAACCTAAGTGTCGAGCCGAGCAGGACGGTGAGCACGATCGCCTCGCCCAGGAGCCTTGCGACCGGCGCGGGATAGCGATGCCGTGAAAGAATGCTATCGATCGCTGGACCGAAGCGCACCAGACGGCCCCGCAGGTCGAGCGCTTCGACCTGGAAGGGCAGAATCGTGTCGTCCGCGGAAGTCGCCGCCGGCGCACGCGTCGGAATGACAACATGGGGTTCTGGCATGCCGCTTGAATATAATGTGCAGCGAGAAAAGTGACACCGCTCGCGCGCGCGATGACCCGAACTCGCGCTTACAGCGCTGCGGGGGTCGCTTGCCCGAAGCACCATGCCAAGATGCCTTTTTGGGCGTGCACCCGGTTCTCGGCCTCATCGAACACGATCGATTGCGGCCCGTCGATCACCTCATCCGTGACCTCTTCGCCGCGATGCGCAGGCAGACAGTGCATGAACACCGCACTTGGCTTTGCTTGGGACATCAGGGCGACATTCACCTGGTAGGGCTTGAGCAGATTGTGCCTGCGCTGGCCATTCCTGTCGCCCATCGAAACCCAGGTATCCGTCACCACGCAGTCGGCACCTTTCACCGCTTCTTCCGGATCGCGGCCGACGCGGATAGAGGCGCCGGAACGTTCGATCCAGTCGACCAGCGATTTCTTCGGAGCGAGCTCAGCAGGTGTGGCGACCCGCAGATGGAACTCGAATCGCTCGGCCGCATGCATCCAGGACACGAGCACGTTATTGGTTGCGCCGCTCCAAGCCACGGTCTTATCGCGGATGAGGCCGCGGTGCTCCTCGAAGGTCATCACGTCCGCAAGCACCTGGCACGGGTGCGATTGACGCGTGAGCCCGTTGATCACGGGCACCGTAGCGTGGCGCGCGAGCTCGACCACCATGGCGTGGTCGAGCTCGCGAATCAGGATGGCGTCTACGTAGCGCGACAGCACGCGCGCTGTGTCAGCCATGGTCTCGCCGCGACCGAGTTGCATCTCCTGTCCCGTGAGCACAATGGTGCCGCCGCCGAGCTGCCGCATGGCAACGTCGAAGGAGACGCGCGTGCGCGTCGAGGGCTTGTCGAAGATCATGGCCAGGGTTCTTCCCTCGAGCGCGACGCTGCTCCTCGAGGGATCTTTCTTCATCGCTTTGCCGGCCGTAAGGATTCCGCGCAGCTCCTGCGGCGAAATGTCGACGAGATCGAGAAAATGCCGAATCGCACGCACGCTCACACGGCCGCTCCCTCGGCCGTCTGCTTTTGTGCCTGCGAGAGGCGCGCGCAGGCGCGGTCTATGCGCCGCACCCCTTCGGACAGTTCGTCGTCTGTTACGGTGAGCGGCGGCAGCAAGCGCACCACATTGTCGCCCGCCGCAACGGCAATCAGTTTCTGCTCGCGCAGCTCTTTGACCAGATCGTCGCTTGGGACCACGAGGCGCAACCCAACCAGCAGCCCTTCCCCGCGCACCTCCGCAATGAGGGCGGGATAGCGGTCCTTGATCTCGGCGAGCTTCTGTTTGAGCAGGAGCGCGCTGCGGCGGACCCGATCGAGGAAGCCGTCCGCGAGCATAACGTCAAGCACGGCATTTGCTGCCGCCATGGCGAGCGGATTACCGCCGAACGTCGAGCCGTGAGTCCCAATAGTCATGCCCTTGCCGGCTTCGCCGGTGGTCAAACAGGCACCGAGCGGAAAACCGCCGCCTAGCGCCTTGGCCAGCGCCATGACGTCGGGCTCGACCCCGTAGCGCTGATATGCGAACAACTCGCCCGTCCTGCCCATTCCCGTCTGCACTTCATCGAACAGCAGCAGCAGCCCATGCTCGTCGCAGAGCTGTCGGAGCGCCCGCAGGAATTCGGGCGGCACCACCCGCACTCCGCCCTCGCCCATGATCGGTTCAATCAGGATCGCTGCGGTCTGCGGCCCTACGGCGCGTTTGGTTGCGGCCAGATCCGCGAAGGGCATTTGATCAAAGCCTTCGACCACGGGACCGAACCCATCCAAATACTTCTTCTGTCCGCCTGCCGCGAGCGTTGCCAACGTGCGTCCGTGGAAGGCACCTTCATACGTGATGATGCGGTATCGCTCAGGCCGGCCGCATGCGGATTGGTATTTGCGCGCCGTCTTGATCGTGCATTCCAAGGCTTCGGCACCTGAGTTGCAGAAGAAGACGAGATCGGCGAAGCTCGCCGCGCATAGACGTTCGGCTACCCGCTCGGCCTCCGGAATGCGGTACAGATTCGAGACGTGCCAGAGTTTCTTGGACTGCTCGACGACTGCCGCGACAAGATGCGGATGTGCATGGCCGAGCGCGTTCACCGCCACACCCGAGGTGAAGTCCAGATAGCGATCGCCATTGATCGCAACTAGCCAAGCACCCTCCCCGCGCTCGAACGCGAGATCGACACGCGCATAGGTCGGAAGCAGCTGCGAAACCGGACTTTGGCTCATGGGACAGGCCGACAAGTGTCGCAAATGAAATGTGCCGCCTTTCCAAGGCGGCACCGGGGCACATTGTAGTCCCGCAGAACAAACTGTCAACAACACGGATTCCCGTGCTCCGTAGCCCGTTGGAACACAACCGACCTGCGGAGGAATGGCCCGCTAGCGCGTTCGCTACGCCCGATCCGGGTAGAGAGAAATTTGTAATCCGTAGCCCGGATAAACGAAGCTACACCCGGGTACCGACTCCTCACGCGGGCCTCATGTCGCCCGTGACGCGCCCTGCGAAGGCGTGGCGTCTCGTGCAAATAGGTGTGGATGCCGGCGCGTTTGTGGTTGGAACATGTGGACGCGAGAGTGCGGACTCTTGCGCCCGACTCTCGCCATATTATAGTTCTCGACTGTCGAATACGACTATCCGTGCGGCGGACCAGTCAGCGTAAATCGGTATCAGGAGTGTGCGTCGGGCAGCAGTTGTTGCCCAGACCCGTAGTCGGATTCTGTCCAGAGTTCGGCGCGGCGACCACTGCCGAGGAAGATGAGGCATGAGCTGGAATGACGAACGCGTCGAGACGCTGAAGAAGCTGTGGGGCGAGGGATTTTCGGCGAGTCAAATTGCCGCACAGCTGGGCGGCGTCACCCGTAATGCCGTGATCGGCAAGGTCCACCGTCTGGGGCTCGCTGGCCGCGCCAAACCCGCTGCGGCGAGCGGCACGAGTGCGGCCCGGTCACGCAAACCGCGCGGCGTGTCGCCGAGCTTGCGCGTCTCGCGCGGGGTTGTGCGCGGCAACACGGCGCTCGCGCAAGCTTATGATATCGAGTTCGAACCCGAGCCCGAGTTGTCCAACAATGTGATACCCCTAGGCCAGCGCCGCAGCTTGCTCGAGCTCACGGAGAATACGTGCCGCTGGCCCATCGGCGATCCGGGTAACCCTGATTTCTTCTTCTGCGGCGGACAGACGATCAGCAGCCTGCCGTATTGTGCCTATCACGCCCGTCTTGCCTACCAACCACCCAACGCGCGGCGCGATCGCCGCGCGTTCAAGGCTTAGCGCGACCGCGGCACAAGCCGCATCATTGCAAACCAAGCTTTGAGAGTGTCATGTACGGGCGGGTGTGAAACCCGCCCGTACGGACACATGAGATGGACAAGGTCGTAAAGAGTAACCACAAGCCCAAAACACGTCCCGCCGCCTCCCAGAGCTCAGGGCCCGTGCGGCCCTCGCGCGATGAAGCCGAAGCCGCCGTGCGCACCCTCATTCGCTGGACCGGGGACGATCCGGACCGCGAGGGGCTGATCGGAACACCCGCCCGGGTCGTGCGCGCATATGAGGAGTGGTTCTCGGGCAATTTCGAGAATCCGCACGAATACCTGCAGCGTACATTTGAGGAAGTCGCCGGTTACGACGAGATCGTGCTCCTGCGCGACATTCGCTTCGAATCCCATTGCGAGCACCACATTGCCCCGATCATCGGCCGCGTGCATATCGGCTATCTCCCGCGCGAGCGCGTCGTCGGAATCTCCAAGCTCGTGCGCTTGGTAGATGTGTACGCCAAACGCCTTCAGGTTCAGGAGAAAATGACGGCCGAAATCGCCAAATGCCTCAATTCCGTCCTCAAACCGTTCGGGGTGGGGGTGGTGGTGGAAGGTGCACATGAATGCATGACCACCAGAGGCGTGCACAAGCCTGAAGTCACCATGGTGACGAGCTGCATGCTGGGGTCATTCCGAACGCGCGCGGAGACACGACACGAATTTCTGTCGGCAATCAATCTGAAGGGAGCAGCGCGCAATAGCGGCGGCATCGATTGACAATAACGGTGTTTGACGGCGTCCGGAAATATTATCGATAACAGCCGGATCTGCCAGCGGCCTAAAAATAACTAACCAGATCCTGGCAAGCTTGCGCAATATTTGTGCCAACGCACCTATTTGACTTGTTCCCAAGTCCGGCTTATTTGGATAGCGCTGCAAACAAAGATCGGATGACCTATCGATCTTCTACCCGCAGGCTCTGATTGAATTGGAGAGAACATGGCAAGGAAAACTTCAAAGCGACGCCAATGGACCAAAGACGACATTCGCGAGCTGAAATCGAGCGCTCGTCAGAAAACACCGGCGCGAAAGATTGCACGCTCGCTCAAGCGCACCGAGGGCGCCACCCGACAGAAAGCTTTCAGCCTGGGTATTTCCCTGGACTCGCGAGCATAGAGAA
>DATBYX010000157.1:0-2754 GCA_036513475.1 Xanthobacteraceae bacterium
TCCCCGCGGGCGTGGCGGAATTGGCAGACGCGCGGGATTTAGGTTCCCGTGACGAAAGTCGTGGGGGTTCAAGTCCCTCCGCCCGCACCACGTAGCGCCGGTCGGCGGAAGGTTTTGGTCTCCATCGAATAGCCCGACCAACATTCGCATGTGATTGTTGCCATGGAAGTGACAGAAACCCTCTCTGACGGCCTCAAGCGGGAATTTCAGATCCAGGTACCCGCAGCCGACCTGGAAGCCCGACTCTCTGCGCGCCTCGACGAGCTCAAGCAGCGCGTGCAGCTGCGCGGCTTTCGTCCGGGAAAGGTGCCGGTCACCCATCTCAAGAAGATCTACGGCAAGGCCGTGATGGCGGAAACCATCGAGGCGCTGATTCGCGAGCTCAACGGCAAGATCGTGAGCGAACGCGGCCTCAAGCTCGCCACCGAGCCCAAGGTCACCATTCCAAACGAAGAGACCGAGGTCGAGAAGGTCATCGGGGGGCAGGCTGATCTTGCCTACACGCTCGCCCTCGAGCTTCTGCCCAAGATCGAGCTCGGCGATTTCAAGGGGATTGCGCTCGAGCGTCTGGTTGCGCCGGTGACCGACGCGCAGGTGGATGAGGCCGTGACCCGGCTGGCCGAGCAGAACAAGCCTTATGCAGCAAAGCCGGAAGGGGGAAAGGTCGAGAGCGAAGATCGCGTGGTGGTGGACTACATCGGTCGCATAGACGGCAACTCGTTTGAAGGGGGCACGGGGACCGATGTCGCGGTGAATATCGGGTCCGGCACCTTCCTGCCCGGCTTTGAAGACCAGCTCCTCGGCTTGGGCGTCGGCGAGAAGAGAGTGGTCAAGGTCACGTTTCCAGCCGGGTACGCCAATGCCGAGCTCGCTGGGAAGGACGCCGAGTTCGACGTCACGGCGAAGACGATCGAATCGCCCGGCACGGTGGTCATCAACGATGAGCTCGCAAAATCCCTCGGCCTCGATTCACTCGACAAGCTCAAGCAGGCAATCAGGGGGCGGCTGCAGCAGGAGCATGCGGCGGCGAGCCGCCAGCGGCTCAAGCGCCAGCTCCTCGACAAGCTCGACGCGATGCACAAGTTCGCTCTGCCGCCCACGATGGCCGAGGACGAGTTCAAGAACGTCTGGAGCACGGTAGAGGAGGACCTCAAGGCCCAGGGCCGCACCTTCGCCGACGAAGGCACGACCGAAGAGAAGGCCCGCGAGGAATATCGCGCCATTGCGGAGCGCCGAGTGCGGCTCGGCCTCGTTCTCGCCGAGATCGGCGAGAGAAACCACATTACCGTCACGGAGGAGGAGATCCGGCGTGCCATTGTCGACCGCGCGCGCCAGCTTCCAGGCCACGAGCAGCAGGTGTGGGAGTATTATCAGAAGAATCCACAGGCGGTCGCCGCCGTCCGCGCTCCCATCTTCGAGGACAAGGTGGTGGATTTCGTGGTGGAGCTTGCCACGGTGACGGAAAAGGAGATCTCGCGCGAGGAGCTGTTTCGCGACGAAGACGAGGACGAAGACGAGGAGAAGCCCGCCGCTTCGTAGGGACGAGGCATTGCGGGGCACCCCAAAAAACGCTGCGCTTTTTTGGGGACCCGCCCTCGATCAACCTTGGCGCACCCGGGCGACGCAATGCGTCGCCCCCTACGAACATTGTTGAGCCGAGCTTGTGGCCGGCCCTTGCGTATATATCTCAGGCGCGTCCGGAGAGCCTCCGAGCAGCCGAACGCAACCTTGCGCCGTCACTGGCTTTGCGCGGGAGGGAGACGAAAATGCGCGATCCTCACGAAACCTACATGCAAACCCTCGTCCCGATGGTGGTCGAGCAGACCAACCGCGGGGAGCGGGCCTATGACATCTTCTCCCGGCTGTTGAAGGAGCGCATCATCTTCATCAGCGGACCGGTGGAGGATACGATGGCGACGCTGGTCGTCGCTCAGCTCCTGTTCCTCGAAGCCGACAACCCGAAGAAAGAGATCGCGATGTACATCAATTCGCCCGGCGGGGTGGTGACGTCGGGGCTCGCGATCTACGACACGATGCAGTTCGTGCGGCCGGCGGTGTCCACCCTGTGCGTCGGGCAGGCCGCCTCCATGGGCTCGCTCCTGCTTGCCGCCGGGCACAAGGACATGCGCTTTGCACTGCCCAATTCCCGCATCATGCTGCATCAGCCCTCGGGCGGCTTTCAGGGGCAGGCCACCGACATCATGCTGCACGCACAGGAGATTCTGAATATCAAGAAGCGGTTGAACGAGATCTACGTGAAGCACACCGGCCAGCCCCTCAAGAAGATCGAGGATGCGCTGGAGCGCGATTACTTTCTCACCGGGCAGATGGCGGTCGAATGGGGGGTGGTCGATAAGGTCATCGAGAAACGGCCGGAGGACGCCTCCAAGGCGGCGTAGTTTGCTACTTTTAGTTGTATCGCGCCGAAAATGCCCCCGTAATCGGCGAAAGACCAGTATTTTTCGTGCATCCCCTTGAATGGTTAACACATTCTTGATTATGGCCATATTAGTGTGGTTCGCTAGGAACTGTTGCCGGCACGAACACGTCGGAGGTATGTGACATTGCTGCTACGGACTCTTAAAAGACCTCCTGATATGCTTTCTTGCAGCGTGATCGGCTTGGCCGGGCGGCGCGACGCCGACGGAGAGACGAGATGAGCAAGGTCGGCAGCGGCGACTCCAAGAACACGCTCTACTGCTCGTTCTGCGGCAAGAGCCAGCACGAAGTCCGCAAGCTCATTGCCGGCCCGAC
>DATBYX010000158.1:0-17148 GCA_036513475.1 Xanthobacteraceae bacterium
GCGCGCAAAGGCGCGCGCTGAGCGCCTCAGGGTGACGGTTCAAGGGACGGCGTTTGCGACGCAGTACGATTAGCCGGAACAGACGGACGCATCTGCGGCGGGGCGGCGGCGCGTCATGCGGCGGCGCGCTCCGGGGTGTGCACGTGCTCGGGCCGCACGCCGAGTCCGACGAAGCGGGCGGGAAGACGGCGCAGCAGCGCGCATTGCGATGTGAGTCGCAGGAGAAGGGGCGCCTGAAGTGCTGGCTCCGGGTCACTCAGCAACCGACCGATCACGTTGTTCTGGATGATGAGCTGCATGCGCTGCGTGACGCGGGTCGGAAACATGCGGCGCTTCTGCACGCGAGCGAGATCGTCCCGTTGCAGTGTGGCGGTCGCGAGCGGCTGCCAGAGAATATTTGCTGCTGCGACCGCGTCCTGCACCGCCAGATTGATCCCTACGCCGCCGATCGGGGACATGGCATGCGCCGCATCGCCGATGCAGAGCAGCCCCGGCCGGTGCCACTGATCGAGCCGATTGACAGCGACGGTAAGGAGCTTGATCTGCTCCCAATCCGCAAGCTCATCGACGCGGTCTGCGAACATTGGGACGAGCCGTGCAACTTCATTACGGAACGCCGCCAGGCCGGCGCGACGCGTTTCTTCGAATCCGCCCTTCGGGATCACGAAAGCACACTGCCAATAATCGCCGCGGTTGATCAGAACGACGATATGCCCGGCCGTGAACCTGCCCATGGTCTCCCCGGGGTCGCTGGCTTCTTTCCGCAGCCGAAACCAGAGCACGTCCATGGGGGCGCCGAGATCTTGGGCCTTCAATCTGGCGCGCTCTCGAATAGTCGAGTGGCGGCCGTCGCAGGCAACCGTCAGATCGGCGCGCACCTCCATTGCGCCATCCGGCGTGGTGGCACGCACCCCCACGATTCGGCCATTCTCGTTGATGAGATCGACCGCCTCCGCCCGCATGTGCAGATGGAACGTGGGATAGCTTTTCCCGCGATCGGCAAGAAAATTGAGGAAGTCCCACTGCGGCATGAGCGCAACGAACTTGCAGCGCGTCGGCAGACGAGTGAAGTCCGCGAACGCGTATTCCTGGTTTCCGAAGAATGCGCCGATGCTCGTTGCCTTCTCATGCGGCAGCTTGAGAAAATCGCCGAGCAGTCCGAGCTCGCCCATCAATTCCAGCGTCGAAGGGTGGATGGTGTCGCCGCGGAAGTCGCGCAGGAAGTCGGCGTGTTTTTCCAATATCACCACGTCGACGCCGGCGCGCGCCAGCAGGAACCCGAGCATCAGCCCGCACGGGCCGCCGCCGACGATGCAGCACCGGGCAGAGAGCCGATCGGCCGCCATCCGCGCGTTAGATCCCGACCATGCGTTCAGTGACGATGTAGCCGGTGAGCAGAAGCGCGCCGAAAGCGATAATCACCACGGCAGCGCAAGCCTCGATCCCGCGCATCGCCAGGAGGCCGTAGCCCGAACGACTCTCGGCAAAGCGCTTCGCCCATGCTTTTGCCCCAACTGCAATGGAAGCGACGAGCGCGACCGTCACGGCGGTCCCGATCCCCATCACGAAGGTTGCTGCGATGCCGGCCCAGAACAGACCCTGGGCCAACGCGAACACCAGGACCAGGATTGCGCCCGAGCAGGGGCGGAGACCTACGGCGACGACCGCGGAGAGGCCGCGCTTCCATCCGCCCGGGCCGGCGAGCTCCTCGGGCTCGGGCGCATGGGCATGGCCCCAGGCCGATGCGTCATCTTCGCAATGATGATGATGCTGGTCATGCTCTTCACAACCATGATGATGGTGATGATGGCCATGACCGTGATGCATGCAGTGTCCATGGTCGGGCGGCGTTGCCGCGGCTCCCAGTGGCGCGGGGTGATGGAGCGTCTGCGCCGCGGCGATGAAGGCGCGTCCCTTCACCCACAGCAGCCGCACGCCGATCAGAACAATGAGCGAGTAGCTCAGAATCTCGATCACGTTGACGGCGCGGCCCATGCTGGCGGCGGTCGCATTTAAGAGCGCCGCCGCTATGCCGACCACCACGACGGCGACAAGCGCCTGCACCAGCGCCGAGACGAACGACAGCACCACGCCGCGCTTCCAGGTCTCCTCGTTCGCCACGAGGTAGGACGATATCACCGCCTTGCCGTGACCCGGCCCGGCGGCATGGAAGATGCCGTAGAGAAATGAGAGTCCCATGAGGCTCCAGGCGGCGCTGCCGTCCGCCTTGGCCGCGCGGATCAAGCCGGAAAACTGCCGGTAGAATTCAGCCTGCTTGGCGAAGATCCAGCCGAGGATGCCGCCCATGACGGGAGCCGGTCCTTGCGAGCGCGACATGCCGAACGGGCCGCCTTGGGCGAGCGCTCCGTCGTGCGCGCCAGCCAGGATCAGCGCGCCGGCAACTGCCGTTGCAACCAACGCGAAGCAAACAAGAAGACGCCAGCGTTTGCCAGTTTTCACGGACATTTCACGACGATCTTGTTGGCGAATTCGGAGCCGATTGTGAGCGTTGGATCTCGCTGGTCGGCGGCGAGCGCGCTCAACCGCGCAGAAAGGTCGGTATTCATCTGTTCCGGATTGACGACCGTGAGCTTGCAATGCGCCGGCGCTCCGACCAGCTTTGCCGGGTTCTTTTCGGCAAAGCTGAAATCCACGAAGAATTCGCGGTCATAGACTTCGACGGTGAACTCCTTGGCCTTCACTGGAGTCTTGAGCGGAAGGGTGAAGTAGAGCGTCAGCACCGTCTCCTTGGGATCGAACTCCAGATAGTAGCCGGCGGCGGGCTCGTTCAACTCGATCGTCTTGCCATTCGCCTTGGCATAAGTGAAGAAGTCGTACTCCTTCAACGAATCGACATTGACTTGCGCCAGCGGTGCAAGCTCCTCGCGCGTGAACTGGTCTTTTTTCTTGGATTCGATGCCTTGTATCGCGAAGGTTGAGAACATGTCGTCGAAGGTCCAGGCATGCCGCACACCGGTGATCGCGCCGTCCGGCGCGTAGACGAGTTCGCTCTTCACGGTGACCCAGACGTGGGGATGGGCGGAGACCGCGGAGCAACCTGCAATGAGGCCTGCGACCGCGGTGAGGAAAGGCAATAAACGTTTTATCATCAACACTTTCTCGCCCAACCGGGCCACAGCTTTCGGCTTCGCGCAAGATATCCCGGACTGGGGCGGAATGGAGGCGCATTGCCCCAGCTACTGCCGTGCGCGGCGGCGACCCAGAGGTTAGCGGCTAGGGCGCTTATATCCCCGCGGCACCGCCGTCGGCGCGCGGATCGTGCGCTGCCTCCATCGTCCCGTCGGGATGGAGCACCACTGCTCCCGCGTGTCCCATTACGTCGGAATAGGGCTCGGGCAACACTTCTATGTCGTGACCCGCCGAGACCAGCCGATCGATGAGATTGCCGTCGAACCGCGCTTCCATGCGCACGTTTGTTTGCGCGGCCCCCCAGGTCCGGCCGAGAAGCCAGCGCGGCGCGTCGATGGCGCGGTCCAGCGGCTGACCGAACTTCACGTACCGCGTGAACAGCGCGGCTTGCGTTTGCGGCTGACCATCCCCGCCCATAGCGCCATAGACAATGACGCGGCCGTCTGCGAGCGAGGCGAGCGCGGGGTTGAGGGTGTGAAACGGCAGCCGGCCGGGTGCGAGCGCATTCAACGCACCGCTGTCGAGCGAAAAGCTCGCGCCGCGATTTTGCAGCAGCACGCCGGTCGTTGGCAGCAGCACCCCCGAGCCGAATTCCCAATAAAGCGACTGGATATAGGAAACGACAAGCCCGGAGGCGTCCGCGCTGCCCATCCACACGGTATCCCCTTTAGCATGAGCGGGTGCCGCTTCCGTCTCCCGGCTCGCGGCCTTGTGCTGATCGATCTTGCCGGCTTCGGCCTCGAGGAAGGGCGCTTCAAGATAGCGCTCGACGGAGCGGGGCAGACGATCGGGATCGGTGATGACGCGGTCGCGCACGCGAAATGCACGCTTGGTCGCCTCGATCAGCCCATGGACGTGATGAAAGCTTTCGGCCTGTTTCACCGCGAGCCGTTCGAACAGGGCAAGCAGCAGCAATGAGGCAAGCCCCTGGGTCGGGGGCCGCGTGTTGAAGAGAGTGCCCGGCTCGAGCTCAACGGACAGCGGTTCGGCGAGACTTGCACGGCAGCGTTCGAGATCCGTGCGGGTGAGCGGACTGCCGACGCGATCGAGCTCGACCGCGATCTCGCGGCCTATGTCACCGCGGTAAAAGTCGTCGAGCCCGGAATGGCCGAGATGGTCGAGCATTGCGGCAAGCCCCGGCTGGATGAGCGTGCTGCCTGCCTCCGGCGCCTTCCCGTCGCGCAGAAAGGTCGGCGCGAAGCCCGCAACGTCCTTGAGCTCGGCGAGCTTCTCGTTCGTGAGCCGGGCTTGGCCACGGGTGACGACGTACCCCTCCTTCGCATGGCGGATCGCATCCGCAAGGAGCTCGCGAAGCGGCATGCGTCCGCCGTGTGCGTGCGCCGCCTCGAGCGCCAATATCCAACCGGCAATCGCGCCGGGTACGGTTAGAGCAGCAAGCGCGCCGCGCGGCGGAATCGTCTCGTGCTCGCGGTAGAGGTCGCGGGTCGCATGCGCGCCTGCACGGCCCGCGGCCATGAAGGCGCGCACCCGGCCTGAGGGCTCGCGCACGAGCCAAAAGCCGTCGCCCCCGACATGATTCATGTGCGGATAGACGACAGCGATGGTGGCCGCCATGGCCACCATCGCCTCGATCGCATTGCCGCCGATGGCAAGTACCATGCGGCCGGCCTCGACGGCGGCGTGATGCGGCGCGCAAACCACTCCCTGGCGGTGTCCCGCGGTATGCAGATCCAAACCGGTCAGGCCTCAGCGGTTATGGTACTGTCGAGCAGGCCGCGGTGTTTGAGCAGACCCTCGGCGCTCGGCAAGCGGCCGCGAAACGCGAGGTAGAGCTCCGTGGGATCGCGTGAGCCGCCGGCAGCATAGACATGATCGTGCAGCTTCCTGGAAGTGGCGGCGTCGAAAATGTCTCCGGTTTCCTCGAACGCGGCGAAGGCGTCCGCATCGAGCACCTCCGACCACATGTAGCTGTAGTACGCCGCCGCATACCCTCCGCCGAAGATGTGCTGGAAGTGGGTTGGCCGGTGGCGCATCACGATCTCGCGCGGCATCCCGATGCGCGCGAGCGTCGCCTTTTCGAACGCCTTGATATCGAGCCCATCGGAACGCTCGCCGTCGCGCGACGTGCGCTCGTGGAGTTCCAGATCGAGGAGCGCGGAGGCCACATATTCCAGGGTTGCGCAGCCCTGGTTGAAGGTGCGCGCGGCAATAAGCCGCCGCAATAGATCCTGCGGCATCGGCTCGCCCGTGCGGGAATGAACGGCGAACCGACTGAGGATCTCCGGCCGCTCCAGCCAGTGCTCGTAGAGCTGTGAGGGCAGCTCGACCCAGTCCTGCAGCACGCTGGTTCCTGCCACCATCGGATAGGTGAGATCGGAGAGGAGCCCGTGCAGAGCATGACCGAACTCATGGAACAGCGTCCTCGCGTCTTCAAAGGAGAGCAGCACCGGTTCGCCTTCGCTCGCCTTGGAGAAATTCATGACGTTGACGATGACGGGGCGGATGTCGCCGCCGAGCCTTTCCTGCTCGCGCAGGCTGGTCATCCAGGCGCCGCTATGCTTGGAGCTGCGGGCAAAATAATCGCCGAAAAAGAGCCCGCGCTCCCGGCCTTGCGCATCCCGAACTTGCCAGACCCGCACATCCTCGTGCCAGACGGGAATGTCTTCGCGTTGCTGGAAGCTCAGGCCGAACAGCCGGTTCGCGGTGTAGAACGCCGCCTCTATGATCCGCTCGAGCTGGAAATACGGCTTGATCGTCGCCTCATCCACATCGCAGCGCAGCTTGCGCAGCTTCTCGGCATAATAGCGCCAGTCCCAGGGGGCGAGCTTGAAGTTCTTTCCCTCCGCCTGCACCAGCTCCTGCAGCGCATCGCGGTCGGCGATCGCATGCCGGCGCGCCGGCTCCCACACCTGCTCAAGCAGCGAGCGCACCGCCTGGGGTGTCTTCGCCATGGCGTCGTCGAGCCGATAATGCGCGTAGCTCGCATAACCCAGAAGGTACGCGCGTTCCTCGCGCAGCCCCGCGGTCTCGGCGATGATGGCCTTGTTGTCGGTGGCGCCGCCGCCGTCGCCGCGGGCGATCCAGGCGCGAAAGATCTTCTCGCGCAGATCGCGCCGTTCGGAAAACTGCAGGAACGGCTCCACGCTCGAGCGGGAGGTCGTGATGACATGCTTGCCGGCGTGGCCGCGCTCGTCCGCCGCCGCGAGCGCCGCGGCACGCAAGAAATCCGGCAGCCCCGCCAGATCCTCCTCGGCTTCGAGCTCGAGCTGATAGCTTTGCTCGTCGGCGAGCACGTTCTGGCTGAACGCGGTGCCGAGCGACGCAAGCCGTTCGTTGATCTCGGCGAGCCGCGCCTTTGCGGTTGCATCGAGCGCAGCGCCCGCGCGCTTGAACATGGCGTGGTAGCGCTCGAGCACGCGGGCTTGCTCGGGCGTCAATTCAAGCTCGCCGGAGCGCCGATAAAGCGCATCGACACGCTGGAACAAGCGTTCATCCAGCAGGATCTTGTTCCAATGCTGGGCGCGTAGCGGCGCAAGCTCCCGCTCGGCTGCGAGCAGCGCATCGTTCGTGTGCGCTTTGGCGAGCACGTGGAAGGTGTTCGAGATGCGGTTGAGCGTCTCCCCAGCCTGCTCCAGTGCCTCGATGGTATTGGCGAAGCTGGGCTCTGCCGGATCGGATGCGATGGCGGCGACCTCCGCCGCATGCGCGGCAAATGCAGTCGTGAAGGCCGGCAGGAAATGCTCGGGCCTGATGCGCGCAAAGGGCGGAACGCCGAATGGGCTGGTCCAGTTCTCGAGCAGCGGGTTATCGGTTGCGGTGCGGGACGTCTTTGCGCTGTTCATGCCGGCCATATGGGGCTTTATAGCGCGGCAGTCCACCTCACCAGGGCCCGTAGGCGGATTAGCGCAGCGGTATTGGCAGACGGCAGTACCGTGCAGCGTAATCCGCCGGAACGCGGCGGGTTACGCCACAACTCGGCGCAGCCGATTTCCGGATAATCCGCCCTTCGCAATGGAGATGCGACCAATGAACGCCATCACCCTCGATCAGGCCGACCGTCTCATTGACGCCGTTCTCCGGCGCGGCGCCGAGCTCGACTGCCGCCCGCTGTCCGTCATCGTGGTCGAGCCCGGCTGCAAGGTGAAGGCCTTCAAGAAGGAAGACGGCAGCTCCATGATCCGCTTCGAGATGGCATACGGTAAGGCCTATGCCGCGCTCGCGATGGGCCGCTCCTCGCGGCTGGTGAAGGTGCGCGCGGAAGAAAAGCCGATCTTCATGCGCTATCTTATCAGCGCGAGCGGCGAGCAGATCTTTCCCGAAGGCGGTGGGCTGCAGATTCGCAATGTCGAAGGAGACGTGATCGGCGCGGTCGGGGTCACCGGGGATACCGAGGAGCGCGACGAGGAGCTTGCCGCGCACGGCATTCGCACAGTCGGGCTCAAGACCGACGAGGACTGCGCCGGGTTGGGACGTCGGGGCGGCGTCCGCCTGACCAACACGTGATCGGGACTTTGCGGCAAGGGGTCGGTCTCCTGGTAGTGGTTTCTTGACGCACGTATCATATCATGATACAGAACAGCGTACCGTGATCAAGAGCTTCAAGGGTGAATTTGCGAAGCTCATCTTAAGCGAGCGCCGGGTTCCCAAAGGCTTCCCACCTGATGTCGCAAAGGTCATCCGCCGCAAGCTCGTGGAAATCAACAATGCCCTCGCACTCCGCGATCTTGCCTCGCCACCGGGCAATCGGCTCGAGGCTTTGAAGGGAGATCGTGCTGGCAGGTATTCCATTCGGGTCAATGATCAATGGCGGATCGTATTCCGATGGACCGGCGCGGAACCTGAGGACGTAGAGATCGCGGATTACCATTAGAGCAATGAGGATGGTCAAGAAGCTTGCACCTGTTCACCCCGGAGAAGTTCTTCGCGAGGAATTCCTACTCCCTATGAAACTTTCACCATACGCTGTGGCACGCGCGATCGGCGTGCCGCGGACGCGTATCGAGCGCCTGGTGCGTGAAGAGACGCCGGTCACGGCCGATACCGCGCTGCGGCTCGCAAAATATTTTGGAACCACGGCCAGCTTCTGGATGGGCCTGCAGGCGCAACATGACCTTGAGCAGGCTGGAGACGCGCTTACGAGGGAATTGCGCAAGATAGAGCCCGTGCGTGCATCGGCGGTATGAGAGGATGCCGGCAATGCTGCGCGATACAGCCCGGATGTCACTGCGCTCATCCGGCGACCGGTGGGGAGAATCGCAATGGCCCGAGCGGCAAAGATAGGTTCAACCGCAGTCTTGCTGGCAGTGCTCGCGAGCCTGTCGCCGCGCGCTGCACCGGTGCTTGATTACGATTTCTTCAAGACGCGGGTCGAGCCGATCTTCTTGGAAAAGCGCGCCGGTCACGTGCGCTGCTACGTTTGCCATGCCGACAGCAACAACGCCTTCCGCCTGGAGCGAGTCCCACTTGAAGCAAGCTTCTGGACGGAGGAGCAGTCGCGCCGCAATTTCGAGATGGCCTCGCGCCTGGTCAATCCCGGCGATCCCGACACTAGCCGCCTGCTCATGCAGCCGCTCGCACCCGAGGGGGGTGGCAACGTCTTTCATTCCGGCGGACGTCAGTTCGCATCCAAGGACGACCCGAACTGGAAAATCCTCGCCGATTGGGTGAACGGGCAGAAGCCGTAGCGCGTCACGCGTGCCTGGCCTCGCCGCACGCGGCACGAACGTAGCCCGGATTGCCCTTCGCAATCCGAGGTGGACGCTTCCGGGTGTCGCAAGAGCTCCATCCGGGCTACGAATGGAATAACAGTGGTCACTCGTGAGTAGGGCCGGGTTCAACACGCCCCTGCAACTGCCTACTCCGTTTTCAGAAAGCGCGCGTGACAGGAATTGCAGGCCGCTCGGAGCTGTCCGACCAGCGTCGTGAACTCATCGAGACGCGCGGCGCGGCTCGCCTCGAACGCGATCTTCGAAGCCTCGCTTGCGCGTCTGTAGAATTCGGCGAAGTTGCTCCAAAGCTCCGGCGACGCGAACGTATCGAGCGCGGGATCGCGATCCGCGCCGTCCTTCCATTGATTGGTAGCGGCGGGAAACAGATGCGGGAACGCCATCAGCAGCACCGAGATGGTGTTGAGATGCTCGCGTGCTTCCGCGTCGTCGAGCTTGCTCCCCGGCGCGAGCATGGTCTCCACTTCGTCCATGTTCATATCGACCGTGCCCATGAGGATCTTGCGCGCGAAGATCGTATCCTTGGGCGGCGGCGTGGCTTCATTCTGTGCGAATGAAACCGAGTGCGATACCAGAAGCCAAATGGCGGCGCTGAGGCAGAAGATGCGTACGGGCGAGGCATGCCTCGCCCGTGCAGATACTACTCCCATCTCCGGCTCGGAGACTATTCCAAGCCCGGCATCTCCTGGGCGCGCAGGTTCGCGGTGAATGTCTGCCCGGTCTCCACAAGCGTGATCTTCTTGAGCGCACCGCCGCGGCTCGAAGTGTCCCGCAAGGGGCTGAACTCGACTACGACGCGGTCGCCGGCCTTTACGGCATTCCTGCTCCATCCGCCGGCACGCACCAGATAGCCTGGCGAGGTCATCTCCATGAGCCAATCCTCTTGTTCCGTTTGCTCGCCGTCGACGACCCCTTTGACCAGCAGACTGACGTGCGGATTGACCCAGCGCAGCTCCAGCACGACTCCGCGAATGGTCATGGTCTTCGCGTGATCGAACATGGTCGTGGAGTGGTGCGCGGCCACAAATCGGGAGCCGGACGCCAAGCCCATCAAGGCACAAAGGCCCAGGGTAGCAAATCGTCTCATCAAATCTTCTCCAGCTCCGTTCTAACCTTTTGCTCCCTCAACCCCGAGAGCTTGGTCATCTCTTGGGAGCGACGATGTTCCCCCAGGGATGCCGTTCGATCTCGACAAAGACATGGTCGCCGCTCTCGTCGACCCGTTCGGAATAGTTGCCCTGCAGGCAGACGCCTTCGATGATGTCGAATTTTCTTGCGCGCTGTCGAAAGAAGATGCGCGTCGTCTTCCAGGGTGCGGTCAGAATCTTGGGGGCAACGATTTCCAGATCGTCGTGCAAAATATCGGGGGCCGCGAGGTGTATCCGTTCCGTGATTCTCATATCGCCGTTGTTGGGAACACCGATCGCCTCGCTGATCGCGATATAAGATTGCGGCAGCACGTTGACCGTGTCCACCACGAGCATATCGCCCTCCCAGTGGCCGATTGAGTGGCCGTGGAAGGTGAGCTCCTCCTCGGGATGGCTGCGCCCGTCGGTATAGATCCGCCGCAGCCGGTTGCCGTCGGATTCGCCCAGCATGGTCACTCGCCCGGGCGTGAACAGGATCTCCATCGCGTTATGGGTCACCAGCATCCACGATGGCATCGCCTCCGGCAGGCAGTTCACGAAAATGGGCGGCGGGCGACCCGCCTTCTCCTCAGCAGCCATCTTTGCAGCCTGCGCCGCGGCCTTCTCGTTCCACGGCGGCGGGTTGGTTTTGGCCTGCGCATCCTGGTCGGTGACCTTCGGATTCCACACTCCGCTCCAATCCGGCAGCTTGGCGAGGTCGGCCCAGTCTTGCGCGGTCGGCGGGGGATTGATGACGGTCGGGGGCTTCTTTGCGGCAGCGGGCAGCGGCTCGGCCGAGCGAGCCGCGGCGGGGAAGATCAGCAACCCCGCAAGCAGGACAAGAAAGTGGGCGCTGGATCGGTCGGACATGGTTTGCATCTCAGCTGATCAGAGGAAAGCAAAATAACCCCAAAGCCCGAAGTACGGCAACATGCGCGAGCGCGGACGCGTGTTGATCGTTGCGAATGGCTTAAACTCGACACGGCGGCACAATCCGGAGGCATAACGGCGCGCGCATATCGCTATGGCCGCCAAACGGCCATCCGTAACGCGCATGAGCGAGTTAAAACCTCGATGGCTTCAATGCAACGTGAAGCCGATCCAGCGGCCAAACGCGACGATGGCGATCCAGAGCGCGAGCGAGATACCGCCTGCGACCTTTGCCGCCATCGGAGGGCGAGCGTTCGCGCTCCAGCGATCGAGATCGCGCGTGGTGAAGGCGTGAAAGAGCGCCATGTTAAGCGCAGCCACTACCAGCAGGATGAGCTTGCCCCGGAAGAAAAAGTTGCCGGCATAGCCGCCGGCCTTAGCGGAGAACAGCAGACTGCCGGTCACAGCGGCAAAAGCGAACGCCACCCAGGTGCAGGGCAGGACGTCCCGGGTCAACTTGCCTACCGGACGATCCAAGGACGCGAGGCCGAGGAGGCGGAGATCGAGGATCGAGATCGAGCCGACCACCAGCGCAATGGCGAGCACGTGTACCGACTCGACCCAGGGGAAAAGGATCTCATTCTCGCGGATCTCCGTCGCGAACGTGGTTGCCTCCAGCCATTTCAGTCCGGGATCAAACCACATGGACTTAGTAATAGGCGATCCAGCGACCGCAGAAGACGATGGCGATCCAGAGGGCAAAGGAGGGCAGGGCAATCAGCGCCGCGCCCCCTCCGCGCTTGGCGAGATCATACCGGTCGCGGCTGCGAGAAAGACCGATCTGATAAAAGGCAGTGAGCGCCAGCGCTGCGAGCAGGAGAGCCATCTTCAGCTGGAATAGCGGATTTTTCAGCGAGCGCGCAGGCTCGCTGATGATCATGATCGCGCCGGTGACGAGGAGCACCGGCAGCGCCCACCAGATCACGGGCAGAAAGCGCGCGGAGACCCGCTCGAGGGGCTGATCGCGGGCGACCACTCGGAGCAAGCGCAGGTTGATCATGAAGATCGAGGCGAGAAGCGTTGCAAGCGCAAGGATATGCACTGTCTGCACGGAAGGAACTATCCAGGATGTGGCTTGAATCACCTGGCTCAAAGAGGTCTGTTCGAGCCATAGGCAGAACCGGTTGAGCGAGATCATCGGATGCTGTCAGACTTCCATTCCATGCTGGTGGACGTTGAGACAAGCTCGATATCATCAGGCATGAGAGAAGAACAGCGGCGGGAGGTTTGAATGCTGCAAGAGGACGTGAGCATTGCAGTGCGAGACGGGACGAGCATCGGCGCGCGGGTTTATCGCCCGGAGGGAGCCGGCCCCTATCCAGCGCTTCTTGCTGCTGCGCCTTACCGCTTCGACAACAACATTCTGCCCGCGAGTCCGCAGTTTCTTTGGCGCGAAACCGGGCCGATCGATTTCTATGCGGACAACGGCTACGCCTACATCCACATGGACGTGCGGGGAAGCGGACGCTCGGCCGGCAGCTTCGGCTTTCTCGACCGCAAGGACCACGAGGACCTCTACGACGTCATCGAATGGATCGGGCGCCAGCCCTGGTGCAACGGCAGGGTAGGCGGCATCGGCCAGTCCTATTTCTGCCTGTTGCAGTGGTTCATGGGCGCCATGTCTCCCCCCTCGCTGGCCTGCCTCGCAGCCCACGACGGGCTGAGCGACATCTATCGCGCGGGCACTCATCACGGCGGGGTTCCCTGCGATTTCTTCCCGGGATACTGGTGGTACCAGAACCGTTTCATCAACCGCTACCCTGCCAGCGGACCTGCGCGCGATCAGGATACCGACCTCACGGCGATGATCGCCGCGCATCCCATGTACGATGATTTCTGGCGTGAACGTTCGGCCTGGGAAGTGCTCGACCGCATCAAGGTGCCGCTCTATTCCAGCGGCGTCTGGGCCAAGATGCAGCTGCACACCCGCGGCAACATCGACGGCTACCTGCGCGCGTGCGGGCCGAAGAAGCTGCGCATGTCGGGGGCGCCCAATGCCTGGGCCGCCGCGGCCGAGTTCGCCAGCGTCGATTTTCACAAACGCGTGCTCCTTCCCTTCTACGACCATTATCTCAAAGGCGCGTCCACGGACTATCTCGCGCGCCCGAATGTCGAATATGCAGTGCGGGGCTCGAACGCAGTGCGCAGCTCGGATACGTGGCCGCCTGCCAACGTGCGCTACGTCCCGTGCTATCTCACGCAGGTCGCCTCACAAAGCGTGACTTCCCTCAACGACGGAGGACTGTCGCGATCGCCCGGCCCAAGCGGTGCCACGAGCTACAGCTACCCGAATCCCGACTGGGTGGCCGGGGTGGTTGGATTTGGGCCCTCTGGTCCCGCCGGCGGCTTCGATCCGGTGCGCAGAGTTCTGACTTTCACCGGGGAGCCCCTCGCTCAGGACCTCGAGATCGCAGGGCCGATCAAGCTCACTCTCTTTCTCTCGTCCACGGCCGCTGAGACGGACGTATTCGCCAAGCTCTCGGATCAATATCCGCAAACGAACGACGATCGTGCCAAGGAGCTCAATCCCTTCGCCGAGGTCGTTACCCGCGGGTGGCTGCGCGCCTCGCACCAGGAAATCGACAAGGCGCACAGCACCGACATGGTCCCCCGCTACACCCACCGCAATCCGGAGCCGCTCACGCCCGGCGTCATCTACAAGCTGGAGATCAGCCTCGAACCGATGGCATATCTGTTCAGAATGGGGCACCGCATCCGGCTGGAGGTCGTCAACGGCGACTCTCCTGTGACCGAAGCGCTATGGCCTCACTATTATCGACCGGACAAGATCGGCACCGACACCATCCATCATGGGGCCGATCATCCCTCCGCCCTCATTCTGCCGGCCGCGGATGTTGGGCAGCGTTAGCGGCTTTTTCTTTTTCCTTCGCCTCGTAGTATTCGGCCGAGCATTTGATCGACAAGCGTTCCCATAAGCTGGTCAATCTTGCACTTGTTTTTCCCGGATCTCGCCGCACGCTCTCGTAGTGTGACGCATACTGCCTGACAACGGGACCGATCAGCGGCAGCGGAGAGAGATTTTCGAATCCCCAGCACGCTGCTTGGCGCAAGTCATTTCGGATCTGCGCCGCCAGATGCGCAAGCTGACCCGAAACATCGTCGTACAAGGATTGAAGGCCGAGCTGCGAGGCGAGACCTGCCAGCCCGAGCATGGTCTGCTGCCCGGCCTGTTCCGTCTGCCTATACCGGTACGCGGCTTTCTGCACGACATAGAGGCTAGCAAAACTCCGGAAGCCGCTTCCGATCGCCTGCACCATGGGATGTCGCTTCGCCTGCGGCCAGGCTGCCGGATAGATCGGCAGGACCAGAAGCTTGCTTTTGGCAATGATGGTCGCGAGCGGATGCAGCAATTGCATCCAGGCGGGAAGCCACGCAGCGTATACGACCAGCAGCGCGTGAATGGCGGTTGCAAGCCCGAGCGAGACGGGGAGCCAGAGAACTGCCGCCACGATCACATACAGCGCCGTCCGCGGCGTAAGCTTCCTGCACCTGACGAACACCCGTTCCATGCCGCGTTCGAACGCGTGATGGACCGCCTGCTCGAATGCCTTGTAGCTGATCTTCTGTCTCAGGCCGGACCACTTCTCCCCGATGAGTTCATACCAATACCGGCGCTTTTCCTGCGCCATCGGGATCCACGTCAGCATGCGCTGAACCGCCGCGATGATCCCGTCGCCGAGAACCCTGAGCGTGAACAGCGGAAACCTGATCAACTGCATCAGCAGCGGGAATGAGAGGTCCAGGATCCGCATGAGGACCCAGAGCACCCCCCGCAAGATCGCTTTCGCCATCAAGGCGGCCGCGACCAGCGGAATGATTACCGAGTCTTCCACACCGGCGCGGTAACCGTTTTCGACCCCGGAAACTCTGATCGACATGCGCGTCGCTACCAAGCCGCCACGACCGGCCGCTTTCTTAAGCTGGCATTATAGCATGAACAAACAATGTTCGCAGCGCGGCCCCCATGCGGCGCCCTGACGCCCTAGCCCGCTCGGACGTTCCCCGGGTTCCCGTTGCCTATCCGGGCTATGAACTGCTTGCCTGTCCCTCCTCTTCCCAGGCCAGCATGCGGGCTTCCAGCGAGGTCAACAAGACACCATCGGGCGATCGGATGAATGAAAGCGAGTTTCGGGCTGCGGCACCGTATTTGCGGGAGAGCTCGGCAACGATTCTCCGGTAACGGATATACTGCTCGTGCGTGGTGATGACCGGCGTAGCCCCGTCTCTCCAGAGGATCGCCTTGACAAGTTTCCTGTCCTCGTCCGAAAGGTTGCTGCTTTCGATCAGCGGCAAGACAAGCCGGGAATCACTTGTCATTTCAATCTCCTACAAAGATAGGGTAGGCACGAGCTAAAGGAGTGCGTGGCCCCTCCGGGGGGCCGAGAAGAAGGCTCGTTAGTCGCGGCGGTATGCAGATGGGTTCACGTAGGGGGATGGCCTGCGACAGGCCTTGCAGTGGGTCTGCCGCCTGGCGCAGCATGAGGCTTTCCGTTCGAAGGAGGTCTCCATGGTCCGTCGGCTCAGCGCTTTAGCAGCAGCGCTCGTTCTCCTGCTCCCGTGCTGGCTGGGACTGGCGTGCGCGGAAACCAACAAGATCAGGGTGGGCAAGGCGGTCGGGGGCAGCGGTTTTCACATCCCGAGCTACGTGGCCATGGATCGTGGTTTCTACAAAGCCGAGGGGCTCGATGCAGAATGGGTGGTGCTGCAGGCGCGAGCGCTCGTCACGGCCGGGCTGTCCGGCAACGTGGATCTCGTGCCGATCCCTTCCGGAGGCGCCCAGGCGGCGCTCAGCGGAGCCCCTATCACCTACATCGTGGGCGAGGCGCTCAAGTCGCAGTGGACCATCGTGGTCCCCAAGAGCATCAACAGCATCGAGGATCTCAAGGGCAAGACGCTCGGCTATGGCCGGCCCGGTAGCGCCGATTACGACGAGGGCGCGATCGTGTTGCAGCGGTTCTTCCACATGGAGCCGGGCAAGGACTACAAGATCATCTCATTTCAGGGCGAGTCGGATCGCATCGGGGCGCTGGTGAACGGCGACATCCAGGGCGCGCTGGTCTCAGTGCCGCATGCGGCCAGAGCAGTGGCCGTGGGCATGAAGGTTCTGTTGCGCACTGGCGATTACATCGCGCGCGCAGGCGGCACCATCTGGTGCACCAAGAGTTTTCTGGAGCAGAATCCCGAGACCACGAAGAAGTTCATTCGCGCGATCGCGCGAGCCGTCACGTTCTTCCGCGAAGACAAGGCGGGCTCGCTCCCCACGCTCAAGGAGCATCTGGGTATCGACAACGATCAGGAGGCTGGCCTCGTCTGGGACGAGCTGCACAACGCATTCGGCGCCGAGCTGCCGCCGGATCTCTTCCGCGAGATCCTGGAATCCCGTCGCGAGACCATGGTCGCTGCCCGGCAATGGCCGCCTGATAAGCCGCTTCCGGACCCTGAGCAGTTCGTCGCGCGCAAGCTTCTGGAATCCACCCTCAACGAGATGGGCTACGTCCCGACCAAGGTGGACAGCCCAACCCGGTAACTTCCGTTAACCGGTGATTATCCAAGCGGGATCAGCTGACGGGGGCCGCTCGCTGCAGTCTTAATTTGGTCCGCATTTCCGTTGAAACTTTCTCTGCACGAGCGCAGAGGCTCGCGTACGCAGAGCTGAGCATACCGAGTGCACGGCTCGGCGAGCGATGGCGGGCCGGCGTGCAGCCCGTACACTCAATCCTGATTTTCACATCCCGCAATGGTGAAAGTGTTCATCCTGCTCGGAGGTCTGATCGGGCTAGACGGCTACGCCGTTTCGCCAGGCATACTCATGCTCGCCCACAGGCTTGATGCGTTCGGCGATGTCACGAGGTACAATTGGACCGCGCAACGGGAGGTCACCCACAGGATCGCGCAGCTCGACCCGAACGATAAGGTCGTGCTCATCGGTTATTCGGGCGGAGGCTTCGCCATCACCCAGATCGCCGACGAGCTTAACGGCAATCCGCCGCGCAAGATCGATCTCCTCATTGCTTACGATCCGTCGCCCACATGGAGCATGGCATCCCTGGGCAAGAACGTCGCCAAGGCCATCTGCTACTGCAATACCAGCCCACTCATGCTGGGTCTCGGCGGCGCGCAGCTGCGCGGTCAATCCGTCGAGACCGTCCCGATCTCGGAGCAGCACCTCGCGGTCCAATTCGACGAAAGCCTGCACAAGAGGACGATCGCGGAGATCGAGAAGCTGGCCAAGA
>DATBYX010000159.1:0-7695 GCA_036513475.1 Xanthobacteraceae bacterium
GGCTGCTTTGCCATCACCCCTACTCCGCCGCCACCTGCACCGGCTCGGGGTGCGGGTTCGCCGTATAGGCATCGATGCGGCGCTCAATCTCGGGGCGGAAATGGCGGATCAGGCCTTGCACCGGCCAGGCCGCGCCATCGCCGAAGGCGCAGATGGTGTGGCCCTCGATCTGGGTGGTCACTTCCATCAGCATGTCAATCTCGCGCTTGTGGGCGCGTCCCTCGGCCATGCGCGTGAGGACGCGCCACATCCAGCCCATGCCTTCGCGGCAGGGGGTGCATTGGCCGCAGCTCTCGTGCTTGTAGAAATAAGAGATCCGCGCCATGGCCGCGATGATATCGGTCGATCTGTCCATGACGATGACCGCCGCCGTGCCGAGCGCCGACTTGAGCGCTCGGCATCCGTCAAAATCCATGAGCAGCTCATCACATTGCTGCGCAGGAATGAGCGGCATGGACGAACCGCCGGGAATGAGGGCGAGCAGGTTGTCCCATCCGCCGCGCACCCCGCCCGCATGGGTCTCCAAGAGTTCGCGGACCGGAATGCCCATCGCTTCTTCTACGTTGCAGGGCTTCTCTACGTGGCCTGAAATGCAAAAAAGTTTTGTGCCGGTATTGTTGGGCCGCCCTATGCTTCCAAACCACGCGGCCCCGCGCCTGACGATATCCGGAACGACCGCAATCGACTCGACGTTGTTGACCGTGGTCGGGCAGCCGTAGAGGCCCATGTTGGCCGGGAACGGCGGCTTCAACCGCGGCATGCCCTTCTTGCCTTCGAGGCTCTCCAGCAACGCCGTCTCTTCACCGCAGATATAGGCGCCGGCGCCGTGATGCACATAAAGATCGAAGGGAAAGCCGTGGATGTTGTCCTTGCCGATGAGCCTCGCCTCGTAGGCCTGATCCACGGCGGCTTGCAGACGTTCTCGCTCGCGCACGAACTCGCCGCGAATATAGATGTAGCAGGTGTTCGCCTGCATCGCGAAGGATGCGATCAGGCAGCCCTCGACCAGGAGATGCGGGTCGTGGCGCATGATCTCGCGGTCCTTGCAGGTGCCGGGCTCGGATTCGTCGGCGTTGACCACGAGATAATGGGGGCGGCCATCGAATTGCTTGGGCATGAAGGACCACTTGAGGCCGGTCGGAAAACCTGCGCCCCCGCGTCCACGCAGACCTGAGGCTTTCACCTCGTTGATAATCCAGTCGGTGCCCTTCTCCAGAATGGCCTTGGTGCCGTCCCAGGCTCCGCGCGCGCGCGCTCCCGCGAGCCCCCAGTCTTGCAGCCCGTACAGGTTCTTGAAGATGCGGTCCTTATCGCTCAGCATCGCTGTTATCCGGGTGCGGATGTATCGCCGATGGGAGGTTTGGGTATTGCCGCGTCGCGCACGTTCGCGGGACTGCCCGGTTTCTTGGCGTCGGCATCGCTGACCCCATGGTTCTGCTGTTCGCCTCCATGACGAGTGGAGAAGACCGCAGGGTCGGTGAGCGTCGTCAGCCCGCCGACGGGCGCCGACAACTGACGCTCGATCTGCGGGCCCGGTTTGACATCGCGCCCAGCCGCGAGATCATCGAGGATTCGACTTAGACTGGCCGGCGTGAGGTCCTCATAATAATCATAGTTGATCTGCGCCACGGGCGCGTTCACGCAGGCACCGAGGCATTCGACTTCGATCCACGAAAGCTTGCCGTCAGCGGTCACATGCTGCTGCTCGCCGATCCGTTCGTGGCAAAGCTCTATGAGTTTGTCCGCTCCCCGCAGAACGCAGGGCGTGGTGCCGCACAGCTGGACATGGAATCTCCCGACGGGCGCGAGATTGAACATGGTGTAGAAGGTTGCAACTTCAAGCGCCCGTATCCTGGGCATGTCGAGGAAGCGAGCGACATGCTCAATTGCCTTCTGCGGCAACCAGCCCCCGGCCTGCTCCTGGGCGCGCCACAGCAGCGGAAGAATGGCGGAGTGCTGTCGTCCCGGCGGGTATTTCGTGATCTCGCGCTCGGCCCAGGCGCGGTTCTCCTCGGTGAACGCAAAGCTCTCGGGCTGGATTGCTGGATCGGCAAGGCGGCGAACGGCCATTAGATAAGCCCAACGATCATCGATCCACCTCCCCGAACACGATATCAAGCGAGCCCAGGATTGCCGCTACATCCGAAAGCATGTAGCCGCGAGACAGAAAGTCCATCGCTTGCAGATGCGCAAAGCCCGGGGCGCGGATCTTGCATTTGTACGGTTTATTGGTGCCGTCGGAGACCAGGTAAACGCCGAATTCGCCCTTGGGCGCCTCGACGGCTGCGTAAACCTCGCCGGCGGGCACGTGGAACCCTTCGGTATACAGCTTGAAATGATGGATGAGCGCCTCCATCGAACGCTTCATTTCGCCCCGCTTGGGGGGCACGATTTTATTGTCCATGATCATGACCGGCCCCTGCCCCTCGGGTGAGCGCAACTGCTCCAGACATTGTTTCATGATGCGCACTGACTGGCGCATCTCTTCCATGCGAATGCAGTAGCGGTCGTAATTGTCGCCGTTCTTTCCAACCGGAATATCGAAGTCGAGCTCGGAGTAGCATTCGTAGGGCTGGGCCTTGCGCAGATCCCAGGCTGCACCCGAACCGCGAACCATGACGCCGGAGAACCCCCACGCCCAGGCATCTGCCAGGCTCACCACGCCGATGTCGACATTGCGTTGCTTGAAGATGCGATTATCGGTCAGCAGATCTTCGAGATCGTCGCAGACCTTGAGGAACGGATCACAGAAAGCCCAAATGTCGTCGAGGAGTTTTGCCGGCAAGTCCGCGTGCACCCCGCCGACCCGAAAATAGTTGGCGTGCATCCGGCTGCCGGAGGCGCGCTCATAGAACACCATCAGCTTCTCGCGTTCCTCGAAACCCCACAGGGGCGGCGTGAGTGCCCCGACATCCAAGGCTTGGGTGGTCACATTGAGGAGGTGAGACAGGAGCCGCCCGATCTCACAATACAGCACGCGGATAAGCTGGGCGCGTCTGGGTATCGTGAGCTGCAGCAGCTTCTCCGCCGCAATGCAGAAGGCATGTTCCTGGTTTATTGGCGCGACGTAATCGAGCCGGTCGAAATAAGGTATGGCCTGCAGGTAGGTCTTGGCTTCGATCAGCTTCTCGGTGCCGCGATGCAGGAGCCCGATATGCGGATCCACCCGCTCAACCACTTCGCCATCGAGCTCGAGCACGAGGCGCAGGACCCCATGGGCCGCCGGGTGCTGCGGCCCGAAGTTCACGGTGAAATTGCGCAACTGCGGTTCAGCCATCGACTGCCTGCCGCGCCATCGCCATTCGCGCCCGCTTATCGTCGAGACGTGCGTTGAACTTGTCCCACGCCACGACGAAGCGCTGGTGACGGCCTTCGCCGATTGCGTCCATTCCGTCGTGTGCCTTGACCGCAAAGGTGATGCGCGGCCCATCGACGGCGACACACTCGGCTTCCACTGTCACGGTCAGCCCAGGCGGAGTCGCGGCCGTGTGACTCACATCGATGTGCACGCCGAGGCTGCCTTCGCCCGCATCGAGGTGGGGAGCGAGGAGCTGCATGCAGTTCCACTCCATCAGGCCTACCATGAAGCCGGTGGCAAACACCGCGGGCATGGTTTGGAAATCGGCCATCTCGGGATAGAGGTGCGGGACCGTCTTTTCCTTCGGCACCCGATATCTGAAACGATGGCTCAATCCGCGCTGGAGCGTGGCCTTCATTGCGAAGGCTCCTTTGCGCCGGTTGCCTTCTCGTCGCCCGGCAGCGGATATCCTGGGCCCTCCCACGGAGAGAGAAAGTCGAAGTTGCGGAACTCCTGCGTGAGCCGCACAGGCTCATAGATGACACGCTTCTGCTCGTCATCGTAGCGGACCTCGACAAATCCGGTCAGCGGAAAGTCCTTGCGCAGGGGATGGCCTTCGAAACCGTAATCGGTCAGCAGCCGCCGCATATCCGGATGGCCGATAAATGCAATGCCATAGAGATCGTAGGCTTCACGCTCGAACCAGTTGGCGCCGGGAAAGACTTCGGTGATCGAAGGCACAGGGTTTCCCTCGTCTATTTCGACCTTGACCCGAATGCGCTGGTTCTGCTTGGGCGAGAGGAAATGATAGACCACATCGAAGCGGCGTTCGCGCTCCGGCCAGTCGACTCCAGTGATGTCGATGATGCACCAGAATTGGCAGCGCTCGTCATTGCGCAAGAATTTCACCACCTTGACGATGTCGCCAGCAGCGGCTGCCACGGTGAGCTCTCCGTGGGAGATGTGATGTCCCTGCACGGAACCCGGCAGGGCGTCGGCGATGATCCCGCCGAGTGTGTCGAGGCTATTATTATCCATCAGGGAAATCCGTCAGCGCTCGATAGTGCCGACCCGGCGGATCTTCTTCTGCAGCAGCAGCACCCCATATAGCAGCGCTTCGGCCGTCGGAGGACAGCCGGGCACATAGATGTCGACGGGAACGATCCGGTCGCAACCGCGCACCACCGAATAGGAATAGTGGTAGTAGCCGCCGCCGTTGGCGCAGGAGCCCATCGAGATCACATAGCGCGGCTCGGGCATCTGATCGTAGACCTTGCGCAATGCGGGCGCCATCTTGTTGGTGAGCGTGCCGGCAACGATCATGACGTCGGATTGGCGCGGGGATGCACGAGGAGCAAAGCCGAAGCGCTCACAGTCATAGCGTGGCATCGACATCTGCATCATTTCGATGGCGCAGCAGGCAAGCCCGAATGTCATCCACATCAGCGATCCAGTGCGCGCCCAGGTGATGAGATCGTCCGCAGTGGTAACCAGGAAGCCCTTGTCCGCCAGCTGATCGCTCACCCCCGTGAAAAAGGGGTCGTCGGCGCGGGCAAGCTTACCCGTACCGGACACCAGAAACGTGTTGCCGGCGGGAGCGGCACCCGTCGTGTCTAATCCCATTCCAGCGCTCCTTTGCGCCATTCATATATGAACCCGACCGTCAGAACGCCAAGAAATATCATCATCGAGCAATAGCCGTAGAGGCCGAGATCGCCCAAGACGATTGCCCACGGAAACAGGAAGCTCACTTCCAGATCGAAGATGATGAACAGGATGGCGACGAGATAGTAGCGCACGTCGAACTTCATACGCGCATCGTCGAAAGCATTGAACCCGCACTCGTAGGCGGAGAGCTTTTCCGGGTCTGGCTTCTTGTAGGCGACGAGGAATGGAATAAGCAGGAGCGCCAGGCTGATGACGAGTGCAACACCGATGAAAATGACGAGCGGCAGGTAATCCCGCAAAAGCTCATTCATGGGCCGTCTCCGAAACCGTTTGCCCCATGGACAGGTTCACGGGTCGCGACTTGCCGCCGGACCGGCGGGCACTCGGAAACTCCTGTCAGGATGGAATGTCCCACGGCAAGGACGGGAATGGCATGCCTTAGCCCAGGCCACCTGGAGTGGCAAGGCGGGGTGTTGCGCCGCTGCGGGGTTCCATGCCGTAAAGTAGTCTCGGGACGTCAAGCGCACATGGATGGCTTCGCCGGTGAGGGCCGGGAGGTCCCGTTACGACGATGACGACCCACTCGCGGTTGGCTACTCTCGAACGTCTGGCTGGAGGAACGCATGCAGCGCAAGGTCATGATCTCGTGTGCGGTGACGGGCTCGGCGGACACGCCCGGTCGAAACCCCGCTGTGCCCGTGACCCCGCCACAAATTGCCCAATCCGCGATCGACGCCGCCAAAGCCGGGGCCGCCATTGTTCACGTCCATGTGCGCGACCCGCAGACCACCCGCCCGAGCATGGAGCTCGCGCTCTATCGCGAAGTGGTGGAGCGGATCCGTGACAGCGGGACCGACGTCCTCATCAACCTCACCACGGGCCCGGGGGCGCGCTTCGTTCCGGGTAAGGAGGATCCGGAGAAGCCGGGACCAGGAACCACGCTCAGGCTGCCGGCCGAGCGCGTGCGGCACGTGCTCGAGCTCAAGCCCGACATCTGCAGCCTGGATATGGGCAGCCTCAACATGGGCCCTCACGTGTTCATCAATACGCCCTCCCATCTCGAAGCGATGGCAGTGGCGATCCGGGATGCGGGCGTGCTCCCGGAGCTTGAAGTGTTCGAGACCGGGCACCTCCTCCTGGCGAAGCGCATGATCGAGAGCGGCCACATCAAGCCGCCCGGCATGTTCCAGATCTGTCTCGGCATTGCGTGGGGCCAGCCGGCAAGCCCCGAGGCCATGAGCTACATGCGAAGCCTTCTGCCCGCAAACTCGCCCTGGTTTGCCTTCGGCATCTCGCTGCATCAGTTTCCGATGGCGGCGCAGGCCGTGCTGCTTGGGGGCCATCCCCGGGTTGGGCTGGAAGACAATCTCTATCTGGGGAAGGGCAAGCTCGCTCCGAGCAATGCCGCATTGGTCGAGAAGGCCGGCAAGATCATCGACCTTCTGGGCGACAACCTCGCTACGCCATCCGACGCTCGTCAGATGCTCGGGCTGACCGCCGCATAGAACTACTGCGTCACGAATTGTTCTCAGGCTCGCAATTCACGTCATTTTGTCATTCCGGGGCCGCGAGCACTCGGATCGGCGCTACGCGCCGTCCGAGCACAGGCTGCGCGAGCGGGAGCCCGGAATGACAACGAGGAGTAACATGGCGAAAGAAACGGAGATCTTGGCAGAGTACGCTGCAACGCTGCGCTACGAGGAGATTCCAGCCGATGTGATCGAGCGCGCCAAGCAGTGCATTACCGATACGATTGCCACCACCATCTTCGGATCCGACCTGCCGTGGAGCCGGATGATCGCACAGTTTGCGCAATCGAATGCTCCCGGCGGGAACAGCTCCATCCTGATGCCCGGCGGTGCCCGCGTGCATCCACCGGCGGCGGCGCTGGCCAATGGCGCCTTCGCGCACGCGTTCGAGATGGACAATCTCACTTGGCCCAATACGGGCGTGCATCCCGGAGCGACATTGCTTGCACCCGGGCTGGCAGTCGCGCAGGAGCGGGGCAACAGCGGGCGCGAGCTCATTGCAGCGGTGGTCGCCGGTGCCGAGGTGATGATCCGCATTGGCCGCGCGACCCGGCACAGGAACGAGAGCCGCGGCTTCCATGGCCCAGGCACGACCGGGCCATTCGGCGCCGCCACGGCCTGCGGGCACCTCCTGAAACTTGACGGCTCCCGCATGCGCAATGCGCTCGGCGTTGCCGGCTCGTTGGCATGCGGGTTGATGGAGTTCGCTCGCTCCGGCACGGGAGCAATGGTGAAGCGGCTCCACCTCGGGCGCGCCGCTGAAAGCGGCGTGCTCGCGGCAAGCCTGGCGGCCAATGGATTCACGGGTCCCGCAAGCGTGCTCGAAGGCGAGTTCGGTTTCCTGCGGGTGTTTTGCGGCGGCGAATTCGACGTCGCGGAGCTCACCCGCGAGCTCGGGCAAAGCTATGCGACCCGCGTCATCACGCTCAAGCGATTCCCCTGCCACATCACGGCGCACACTTCGGTCCAGGCGATCCTGGATCTGCGCGCCGAGCATGGCTATGGCGCGGCTGAGGTGAGCTCGATTCATATTGCCGGCAACGAGAAAATGGCGGGGGTGAACAACATCCCCTCGCCCGCCGACATCATGATGGCGCAATACAGCATTCCCTTCTGCGTCGCGCTCGCGCATGTGCGCGATCCCCGTGATCCGCGCTCCTTCGATGAAGCGGCACTGCGCGATCCGCAGATCAGAGCGCT
>DATBYX010000160.1:0-2513 GCA_036513475.1 Xanthobacteraceae bacterium
AGCGCCTGGAGGAGCTGGGAATTGCGCACACCGGTGCCGGGCGCAATCGCGCAGCCGCATGCGCCCCTGCCGTCGTCACCCGCAACGGCGTGCGCGTGGGGGTCTTGCAACGCAGCTCCGTCTATTGGCCGACCGACCACGAGGCGCACGACGATTCACCTGGCATTGCCGTGATCTGCGGCCATACCGCCTATCAGGTGCCGACGGGGCGAGCACACCCCGGCATGCCGCCGGCAAACCGGCCTGGTGTGCTCCCGCTCATCATCACCTGGGCCGACAAGGATCATGTGGCCGACTTCCGCCGTGATATCGCGGCACTGCGCCCGCAGGTCGACATTGTCGTCGCCTCCTGCCATTGGGGCCTGGGGCGCGACCCGCTGGCGTACATGAGAGAGATCGCGCATGCCGCGATCGAAGCAGGCGCGGACCTCGTTATCGGCCATGGACCCCACGAGCTGCTGCCGATCGAGATCTATCGGGGTCGGCCGATCTGCTATGGTCTTGGCAATCTCTCGTTCCATACCGGCCATCGTGGCCGCAAGCATGAAAACTGGATCGGCATGTTGGTCGAGCTCGTTTTCGAGCAGGGCAAGATTGCAACATGCAACTTGCGTTTCGTGCGCCATAACGATGCGAATGAGACGATCTTCTGCCGCCTCGAGGATGAGACCGAGGTGCTTGCCGATCTTACGGGCCGAAGCCAAAAGCTCGGGGCGACCTTGACGCAGGAAGGCGACCGTGTTCGCGTCTTAGTGACATAGAGCATCCCAGGGAGCCCGTCATGGGAAAGGCGTGCATGCGAATGCCGCGGCTTTTAACGACAGCTTTGCTTGCAATAGCCTCGTGCTTTCCGGCGCATGCGCAGGAGCCGATCAAGATCGGGTTCAGCGTGGCGCTGACCGGCGGGCTCGCTTCATCCGGCAAGGCTCACCTTCTGTCCAAGCAAATCTGGACGGAAGAGATCAACGCCCGGGGGGGTCTTCTCGGCCGGCCGCTAAAGCTCGTCTATTACGACGATCAGACCAACGCCGCCAACGTTCCGGGCATTTACGCCAAGCTCATCGATGTCGATAAGGTCGATATCGTCATGGGACACGCGACCAATCTGATTGTCGCCGCCATGCCTCTGATCATGGAGCGCAAGAAGCTGGTGATGGTGCTTTTGGCACTCGGCTCCAATGCCGAGTTCAAGTATTCCAGATATTTCCAGAGCGCCCCGTTCGGGCCGGACTCGAAGGGCGTTCTATCCCATGCCTTTTTTGAAGTGGCAAAATCGCTCAACCCGCCGCCAAAGACGGTCGCGCTGGTCGGTGCCGATGCCGAGTTCTCCAATAACGTTCTCATCGGCGCGCGCGAAAACGCCAGGAAATCTGCCCTGCAGATCGTGTATGACCGCAGTTACCCGCCCGCGACCGTCGATTACAGTCCCATCGTCCGCGCGATCCAGGCGACCAATCCCGATGTGGTCCTGCTCGCTTCTTATCCACCGGATTCGGTGGGCATGGTTCGTGCCGCGACCGAAATCGGATTGAGGACGCAGCTCTTTGGGGGCGCCATGGTAGGGATGCAATACGCTTCCCTCATGACGCAGCTTGCGGACAAGCTCAACCGCGTCGTGAACTACCATTTCTTCGTGCCTAGTCCGAAAATGAGCTTTCCGGGGATTGAAAGCTTTCTGAAAAAATATCAGGCGCAGGCGAAGGACGCAGGCGTGGATCCGCTCGGCTTCTACCAGCCGCCTTTTGCCTACGCCGCCATGCAAGTGCTGGAGCAGGCCATCACCGCGACCGGCAGCGTCAATGACGAGAAGCTTGCCCAGTACATCCATGACAGCGCCTTCAACACCATTGTCGGGGAGATCAGGTTCAATGCGCTCGGCGAGTGGGCGCAGGCGCGTCCGATCATGGTGCAATTCCAGAACGTGCAGGGCAGCGGCCTCGAGCAGTATCTGACCGGCCACAAGCAGGTGATCGTATATCCGCCGGAATACAGGGACGGCGAGCTCGAATATCCGTTCGGGAAATAGGTCGTGCGATGCAAATCACCGCGGCCGTCGCACACAAACACTTTGGCCCCTTCAGCATTGAGCAACTGGAGCTGAGCGATCCGCGTCCGGACGAGGTTCTGGTCAAGGTCATCGCGAGCGGGATGTGTCAGACCGACCAGCACGGGCGTGACGGCTACTACAAGACGCCCCTCCCGGCGGTGTTCGGCCATGAGGGAGCAGGCATTGTATCCGCGGTCGGCAAGGCGGTCACGAAATTTGCACCCGGCGATCACGTTGTCATGTCGTTTCCGTGGTGCGGCAAATGTCCGAATTGCACGCGGCGGATGGAATCGCACTGCCAGAATAACTTCGCGCTGAAGATGCACGGTACGCGTCCGGATGGATCGACGCTGATGAGCAGGGACGGAGCGCCGATTTACAGCGCCTTCTTCCAACAATCATCATTTGCGACCTATGCGATTGCCCACGAGCGCTTTGCGGTCAAGCTCAGAAGGGACGCGCCGCT
>DATBYX010000161.1:0-8517 GCA_036513475.1 Xanthobacteraceae bacterium
GGCCTGGCTGGTGAAGATTGCAAAGATGGCCGCGAATTCGGCACCGAGCACCCGGCCCGGCGCAAGCGACATGAAAAAGACGATCGTGATCGAAAGAAAGCCGAGGATCGGAACCGATTGCAGGATGTCCAGCAGCGGAACGAGCACGAGCTCCGCTCTCCTGCTTTTCGCCGCCAAGGTCGCGTAGCTGAAAGTGAACAAGAGCGAGAAAGCGAGCGCCACCAGCATGCGCAATGTGGTGCGCGCGGCGTATTCCGGGAGGTGGACGGGCGCCAGCGAAAGCGGCGTGGCCTGCAGCTCGGAGAGAGGCGCGAGCAGGCTGCGGCTCGCTTCTCCCAGAAAGATCAGGATGCCGATAACAAGCAGCACCGCAAACGCATCCCAGCGGGTGACGCTGCGGGTCCACTCCCCTACCGAAATCGGCAGTATCCGCTCCACGACCGGGTGCTCGCGGTCCGCACTCATTCTCGGTGTTTCTCCCAAGGGCTTTCGCATCCACTCAGCGTCTTTACGTGGCCAAGGACGCCGCGAAGCCCCAGGGATATAGTGGCTGCGGCGAAATGACGATGACAGTGAGGAGGGAAATTCAGTTGTTCACGCCGGATTGGAAACGGCTTCGGAAATGGCCGGCGCAGCATCGGGCAGAGCTGCGGTTGTGCCTGCGGGTCAGCGTTTCGGCCGTGCTCGCCTTGGCAGTCGCGCAGGTGCTCGAGCTGCCCCTCGCCCTGTGGACGGTGTTGACGGCCGTCATCTTGACCCAGATCAGCGTAGGCGGCTCGCTCAAGGCCACGCTGGATTATCTCGCGAGCACGATTGGCGGAGCCGTCTATGCCGGCGCGGTCGGCACGCTCATCCCGCACGAGAACGAGATCGCGCTCCTGGCGGCGCTTGCAGTGGCGGTCGGCCCGGCGGCGCTTGTTTCCGCAACCAACCCGCGCTTTCGCGCCGCGCCGTTCACTGCGGTCATGGTGTTCTTCGCTCCCACCATCACCCATGCCGGCCCGATCGCTTCAGCCTTTGAGCGCGTGCTCGAGGTCTCGGTGGGTGCCGTGGTGGGCCTCGTCGTATCGTTCCTCGTAGTACCCGCCCGTGCCCACGACTTGATGATCGAGGCCGCGAGCCGCCTGCTCGCGATTGCGGCAGCCTCAGTCCCCGAGCTGTTTGCGGGCTTCTCGGCAAGCCTGGATGAAGCGGCGATTCCGCACATTCAGGACAGGATCGGCAACGCGCTCGCGCGGCTGAACACCATGGCTCCGGAGATGAAGCATGAGCAGATGGCGCCGTTCGTGGAGGCGCCCGATTCCGGACCGCTCTTACGCACCCTCCTGCGGCTCCGCCACGATCTCGTGATGGTGGGAAGAGCGGCCATCGTGCCGCTCCCGGACACGCTCAAGCCGGCGCTGGCCGCGCCAATAGACACCGTCAGCCAACAAGCAGCGGCGTTTTTGCGCGCCAGCAGCACCGCCTTGAGCGCTCGCGAGAGGCCTCCGCCCCTTGAACCCTTCGAAGCCGCGCTCGAGAGCTACAACGCCCAGCTCGCCAGGGTGAGGCGCGAAGGGCTCGCACGTGAATTGAGCACTGATGCGGTGGAGCGTCTATTCGCGGTCGGCTTTACGCTCGAGCAATTGCACCAGCACTTGCGAGATCTCGCGCGTTGCGTGACGGAGTTCGCGCGCGATCCCAAGAGTTAGAGTAGCGTTTCAGCAAATGTGGCCTGACCGGCGATATTACTTCTCAGGCGATCTGGATGGTCGCCCAGCGCCGTGTAGAAATCTAATCCGGCGCGTCAGGACCCCCCCAGTGGTGATAATCATATGGGCCTGGGCCGACATAGGGCCTCGGTTGATAATAGGGATTCACACCATTTGAATAGGGTCGATCGTAACGCAGATTCCGATCCGGAGCCGAGGCATAGTAGCATTCACGGCCATAGGAGCCGCGCCGGCAGACGTAAGGCGCTTGCTGAGCAAGGGCGGACTGGTGAATAGCTGTTTTGAGACCGGCAGGCGCTGCAAGCGTCGTGGCTAGTGCGCCTGAGGGGGCGAAGAGCGTTGCCGCCATCAGCATGTCAGCTGCAGCCGCTGCAGCGAAGCCTATGATCGATGCTCGCATTGCACTTCTATCGACTGAATGAGTGCCCGCACTCTTATCAGGCATTTCTCAGTGCGGGTAGTAGGTTGTTAGATTAGGTACCACTCCGGGAAATCTCTACGCATGGCCGTTCGGCGATCAAAGCACGGTTCGGTATCCGAGGACGCGATCGTCAAACGTCCTCTGCTGGTTGTGGACGGCGATTCCTTTGCACACCGGGCCTATCACGGCCTGCCGAAGACCATTCTGCGGCGCGACGGCAAACCGGCCGGTGCCATTCTCGGCTTCGCGAATTTTCTGCTGCGGATCTACGAGAATGAGCAACCCCGCGCCGTCGTGGTGGGGTGGGACACGCTCGAGGTGCCGACCTATCGCCACAAGGCATTCCCCGAATATCAGGGCGGCCGCCGCTTTGACGACGCGCTGCTCGATCAGTTGGAGCTTTTGTCGGGCCTTGTGAGCGCCTGCGGATTCACGAATGGCAAGGCTCCGGGATTCGAAGCGGATGATTTTCTTGCAGCGGCGGTCGCGGCGGAAGAACGCCAGGGTGGAACTGCCGTCGTGGCGAGCGGCGATCGCGACACCTTTCAGCTCGCGTCGCAGTCCACCACCATTGTCCAGCCCTTGCGCGCGGGAGAAATGGCGCGCATCGGCCCTGCTGAAGTGCGCGCACGCTACGGCGTAGAGCCGGCGCAAGTACCGGATTTCATCGCGCTGCGGGGGGATCCCTCGGACAAGCTGCCAGGAGCGAAGGGGATCGGCCCCAAAGGTGCGGCTGTGCTGCTTGTCCGATTCGGCACGCTGGAGAACGCGCTCCGGGCCGGGCGCTTTGCAGCTCAAGCGGATGAGCTTCGGCTCTACCGCCGGATTGCGACCATGGACGCCACGGCACCGCTCCCCCCCATTCACGACCAGACCCCGACTTGGGCCAAAGCGGCAGGTCTCGCGCGCGAATGGGAGCTCAACCGGCTGGCAGACCGCCTCGATGATCTCGCGCGCGCCGCGGAACGTGAGGTAAGGGCGGGAACCCGCCCCTAGCTGAGCACACCGCCGAAGCGGGCATGCCGCTTGCATCATGGCGAACGCGCGCGTCACCACGCGCGCTCCTGTGGAGTGACCCTTTCGAGAAGATGAGAGCATCGGTGACCATCAATTGAGCCGCACTGCCTATTTGATGGGCAACCTCCTACGGCAGATTTCGATGCTCTCAGCTGTCTCAGACTCAAAGGCCGATTTCGCGGGATTTCATCAACCAGCAACGGAGCGGTCATGGCCCCGAGATCAACGTTGTGGGCGGTCAGTTGCGCCCTTGCTCTTATGCTTCCGCTCCATTTGGCCACCGCCACTGAAGCCCCGACCAAGCTCAAATTTGTTCTGAACTGGAAATACCAGGGGCCGCAGGGAATCTTTTTTCTTGCCGACGATCGCGGGTATTTCAAATCCGAGGGTCTCGACCTCACCATCGATCAGGGCAACGGCTCAGGCGCTCCCATCGGGCTGGTCGCAAATGGGACCTATGATGTCGGCTTCGGAGATATCAACGCCCTGATCGAGCTCGCCGGCAGAAAGCCGGAGGATGCCCCGATTGCGGTGTATGTAATCTACAACCAGCCGCCGTTCACAATCGCGGTGAAGACCGAAAGTCCGATCAAGTCGCCGAAGGATTTCGAGGGAAGAACGCTAGGCGGGGCCACTGGCGACGGCGCACTGAAGCTTTTCCCCGCCTTATGCAAGATCGGCAAGATCGATTGCACGAAGGTGAACATCACCAACATGCAGCCGAACCTGCGCGAGCAAATGCTGATGCAGGGCCAGGTCGACGGCGTATTCGGCTATGTCAATACCATCCGCTTCTCCGCGAAACTGATCGGCGTGGACGAAAAGCAGATACGCTATATCAATTACGGCGATTACGGAATGGATCTCTATTCCAATGCAATCATCGTCTCGAAGAAGCTGGTCAAGGACAAGCCGGAAGCGGTGCAGGGTCTGCTGCGGGCGATCAACAAAGGGATTGTCGACACCCTCAAGGATCCCGATGCAGCGGTTGCGAGCGTTGCCAAACGCGAGCCGCTGATCAAAACCCCGGTGGAGCGCGAACGTCTCGATGCCACCTTCCGAGAGGAGATGAATCATGCGGAAATCGCGCGGATCGGCCTTGGTGACGTCGATCTGGCGCGGCTGAAACAATCGATTGACATCCTGGTCGATGCCTATGCGCTCCCCCGCTCGCCCGCACTCGAGGAAATTTTCACGCCAGCCTTACTGCCGCCGCTCGCGGATCGGCCAAAGCAGCTATTCTGAAAACCTGCGCCCGAGTGCAGGATAGCCGCGCGCGCAGACCAATGCGGCAGGGAGCGGGAAACGGCGATGGACTTGAAGCTCGCGGGACGGGTCGCGGTGATTACCGGGCCTGCGAAAGGAATGGGCGCGGCCATCACCAAAGCTTTCGCAGCCGAGGGCACGCAATTGGCGCTCCTCGGCCGCGACACCGCAGCAATCGAATCCGTGGCCAATGAGGTGCGTGGCGCAGGGGTCCAAGCCATCGTCGTGCGTTGTGACCTGACCAATGCAGGGCAATGTGAGCAAGGCGCGGCCGAAGCGAAGCAGCGCTTTGGGCGGATCGACATTCTCGTCAATGTGGCCGGCGGCTCGGGGCCGATCGGGAAGAGCGGCGTTGAGACTACTCCGCAGGAATTCGAGGATATCGTCAGGCTCAATATGAACGGCTGTTTCCACACCATGCGTGCCGTGCTGCCGATCATGATGGCCGAGCGCTATGGCAAGATCATCAATGTCGGCGGCACTTTCGGCATGCGCGGCCGCGCCGGACGGACGGCCTACTCTGCGTCCAAATGGGGGCTGCGCGGCTTGACCAAGAGCTTCGCGCTCGAAGTCGGCGCTTACAACATCAATGTCAACTGCATCGCACCAGGCATGGTCGATGGTCCGCGCTTTCGCGAGAAGGTCTGCGCCAACATGGCAAAGCGCCTGGGCATAACGATTGAGGAGGCCGCCGAGCGTCACGCCGCAGAATACGCGCTCAAACGCATCACCATCGATGCGGACGTGGCAAATGCATGCCTGTTTCTTGCCAGCGACGTCTCGCGTCAGATCACCGGTATCGACCTTCCCGTCGATGGCGGCTGGGCAATGCTGTGAGCGGGGGGGACATGATGAGCACCGCGTTCGATGTTTCCTTCGCTGCCGTCCGGCCAGCGAAGCCTACTCTCTCCAGTCCGCCTGAACCCTCGCACGGCGATGCTTTCGTGAAGCTTGAAAAAGTGGCCCTCACTTACGGACGCGACGAGCACCGGGTGCATGCGCTGGATGCCACCGACCTCAGTATCGAGAAGGGTGACTTCGTCGCGCTGGTCGGTCCCTCCGGGTGCGGCAAATCCACTATCCTCAAGCTGGTGACGGGTCTCCTTCACGCAACAAGGGGATATGTGTTCGTCGGTGGCCGGGAAGTCGGAGCAGAACCGATCCGGGTCGGGATGGCTTTCCAAAATCCAACTCTGCTGCCGTGGCTCAAGCTGCGCGAAAACGTCATGCTGCCGCTCAAGATCGTCCCACCCTTCCGCCAGGACTATCGCGCCAAACGCAAGACCGAGTTCAGGGACCGAATCGAAGCGCTGTTGGAGCAGGTCGGACTCAAAGGCTTCAGCGACAAATATCCCTGGCAGCTGTCGGGTGGAATGCTGCAGCGGGCCTCACTCTGTCGCGCGCTGGTGCACGAGCCGCAGCTGTTGATGCTCGACGAGCCGTTCGGCGCGCTCGATCAATTCACCCGCGAAGAGCTGTGGTCGATCATGCAGAGCCTGTGGATGGCACGGCGCCCGACGGTGCTGCTCGTCACCCATGACTTGAAGGAGGCGACCTATCTCGCAAACCGAATCTGCGTCATGCAGGCGCGTCCCGGACGTATTATCAGCGAAAGCATCGTGTCGTTTCCGCGCCCACGCACCATCGCGATGTCATATGACCCCGAGTTCGCCGCTCTCACTCAGCGCCTGCGCGAGCTCATTTTCGACACGCGACCGAGCACGACGGAGGCACAGCAGTGAACACGCAGCTGCGCCGCCGCATCGCTTCCGCCGCGCTGATCATCGGCTTTTTCGTCGCCTGGGAGCTCCTGTGCCGCATGTTCGGGATCAAGGATATCGTGCTGCCGCGGCCCTCTGAGATCCTGATCACGTTGTGGATCCGCCTGCCGGCGATCATGCCACATGCGGCGCAGACGCTGTATGCGACCTTGGTTGGGTTCGCGCTTGGCATCGTGTTCGGCGTGCTTCTCGGCGCGCTGGTCGGTTCCTCGCGGCTCGCCTACGATGTTGCCTACCCGCTGCTGATCGGTTTCTCGAGCATTCCCAAGGTCGCGGTCGTACCGATCTTCGTTCTGTGGTTCGGCGCCGGCACCGTGCCCGCGGTCCTCACCGCGATGATCCTGTGCATCTTCCCGATCGTGGTGAACGTTGCCACCGGGCTGGCCACTACGGAGCCCGAGCTCGAGGACGTAATGCGCGCGCTCAAGGCGAGCAAGCTCGACATCCTTGTCAATGTCGGGCTTCCCCGCGCGATGCCGTATTTCTTCGCTTCTCTGAAGGTGGCGGTGACGCAGGCATTCGTAGGCACGGTCATCGCCGAGACGGTCGCCTCCAATCGCGGCATCGGCAACTTGATGATGATCGCAAGCTCGAGCTTCGATGTCCCGCTAGTGTTCGCGGGGCTCCTGGTGCTCGCAGTGCTCGGCGTCGCGCTCTACGTCATCTTCTCGTTCATCGAAGTCCGGGTGACCGGGTGGACCCTGCGCAAGGACGAATTCGCTCTCGGCTAATCCTGTATCCACACTCAACAAATGGAGCATCCCATGCCGTTTACGCGCGGCTTTGCTGCACTGGCGCTGGCTCTTGCATTGGCGCCGTCGGGCACATCCGCTCAGGAGGTCACGAAGCTTCGCTTTACGCTCGATTGGAAGCTCCAAGGCGTGCACGCATGGTATTTCTGGGCGCAGGACAAGGGCTATTTTGCCGCCGAGAAGCTCGACGTCAGTATCGATCAGGGTGAAGGCTCGGCCGCAACGGTAACGCGCATCATGTCGGGCGCCTATGATGCGGGCTTCGGTGACGTCAATGCGATCATTCAGAATGCGGCGGCAAGGCCGGGCGAAGCGCCCGTCATGGTCTACATGATCTACAACAAGGCGCCATTCGCTCTGCTGACCAAATCAGAAAGCGCGATCAGAACATTCAAGGACATCAGCGGAAAGAAGCTCGGTGCGCCTCCCGGCGGCGCTTCCCTCAAGCTGCTCCCGCTCCTCGCCAAGAAGGGCGGCATCGACTACGCGAGCATAAGCGTGCTCCAGGTCGCGCCAAACCTGCAGGAGCAGATGCTGCTGCAGGGGCAAGTCGATGTGATCGCCATCTTCACCGCGACGAGCTACATGAATCTGGTCGCCCTCAAGCTCGACCCCGACAACGACTTCCGTTGGATTTACTATTCCGATGCAGGGCTCGATCTCTATTCCAATGGCGTGATGGTCGCCCCGAGGCTTGCCAAGGAGAAGCCCCAGGCGGTCAGTGGCCTGGTGCGCGCAATCAATAGAGGCATGCGCGATGTCCTGGCCGACCCTGACGCTGCGATCGAGCTCTTGGCAAAGAAGGAGCCGCTCATCAACAAGGCCATTGAGAAGCAGCGCCTCGCCTACGTGACCAAGACATTGATCGCAACGCCGGAAGCGGTCGAGCTGGGGATCGGCGACGTCAGGGATGCCCGCATGAGCGAGGCAATCGCGGCTATAGTTGCTGCGTTCGAGCTCCCGGGGAAGCCGGCGCCGGATGACATATTCAACCGCTCATTCCTGCCCCCGAAGAGCGAACGCGACTTTGTCAAGGCCGGCAACTGAAGCCACTGGCACCCTGACATGCCGATCGCGAGGGTGCATCGCGTTTCCGCGCGCGCTCCGGACGACGTCTCCGGCATCGAAGCGGCGATTGCCGCGGGCCGGATCGACCCGAGGGGCGTGGTCGCTGTGCTGGCAAAGACCGAAGGCAACGGGCTGGTGAACGATTTCAGCCGAGGCTTTGCCACTCTGCGTCTGCGCCAGTTGTTCGAGAGATTCCTGCCGCACGAGGAAGCTGCCAAGCTCTGTCTTGTGATGTCGGGCGGAACCGAAGGCGGCATGGCGCCGCATTGGATCGTGTTCGAGCGCAAGGACGGCGACGGCGGGCAGCGCCCGGCGCTGGCGATCGGACGCACCCACACTCCAGCGCTTCCATTCCAGCACCTAGGCCGATTGGGGCAAGTGGACCAGGTTACAGCGGGCGTTGAGGCCGCCATGCGGGACGCCGGTATCGCCGATCCCGGGCATGTCCATTACGTGCAGATCAAATGCCCCTTGCTTACCGCGCAGCGCGTCGGCGAGGC
>DATBYX010000162.1:0-3128 GCA_036513475.1 Xanthobacteraceae bacterium
ATCAATCTCTTTCGGCGTGTATCACTGCGATGCACACGATGCAACAGTAGAATGCTTGCATTGGTTGAATCAGTATTCTGGCGAGGAGGAGGTTCTTTTAGATCCGGTCAGTTCTGGCCCTCGACTTGTCTCCATGACGCCATGACGCCGGTCTGGTTTGCCCGGGGTACGGCAGCTCTTCCCGCTACAGCGGAAAGTGCCTAGGACAAGTAGTGGGACAATTCTTCGGGCGTACTAATGCAAGTTCCATACTCCACTTTGTTCCCATAAACCATAAGTCGTTCAAATTCTCTGTACCAGTCGGCGTAGGGCGGAGGCGAAGCGAGGCTGATACGGTCGTCATTTAATTATGCCTCATGCAGCCGCCCGACCCTGCACATCCCGAAGGATCTGTATCAGCTGCACGACGTCGGTTTCCCCGAACACACCAGCCACCCCGAGCGGATCGAGATCTTGGCTGAGCGGATATCTGGGCGCGAGAACCGGGGCTAAGGTCCTTGCTGGCCAGATCCGCCGCGGGACCGGCATTGACCCGCCCCGTCCCCGAAGCGGCGTCAAATCGTGAATCGGCGTCACCCCGATTCGGCGCTTAGCGACTGAATTGGAGAATCTCGGAGAGTATCAGCGGGTCCAATCGTGAACCCCTCTTTTCCTAAAAAACTCCCTGCAACACAAACACTTAAGGCCATATCGATGGAGGTCAAAGTTGGGCGCCGATTGAAACATAAGGCAGTGAAGTGTCCCAAGAATTTGGATTTGGGCCGGTTCGTGCTGGAATCGTCGTCTTATACCGACTTCCGGTGATTTGGAGATCACTGGAGTCGGTATTGCGATAGCGGAGCTAAAGCTGGGGCGCCGACATGAACCAATCCGAGCTGATCGAGAAAGTCGGTCAGGCAACTGAGCTAAACCAAACTGCTGCGGGCCAGGCGGTTAAGGCCGTAGTGAACGCCATTCTCGATGCACTCGTGGCTGGGGATGCGGTCCGTGTCTCCGGACTTGGCACTTTCAATGTGGCGGCGCGGCCTGCACGCGAGGGGCGGAATCCGCAAACCGGCGAGGCCATCCAAATCGCAGCCAGCAAAGCAGTGCGGTTCCACGCAGGCAAGGCCGTCAAAGATGCCCTCAATCCGCCGACTCCGAAGAGGGCTCCCCGGAAGAAGACGCCAAGACCAAAGAAATCCGCAATGCGGAGGTAAACGTCCTCTCGATGTGCGGGAGTGCGGGGACAGCGGCAAGTGTTTTGGCCATTCCTCCGCGGCGCGAGTTCGAGTTGCGTTGGGCATGGCTCTGAAAGAACCCATCAAGCACCGTGGGCGGGAACCCGGCTCAGGGCGATATTGATCACAATTTAGGGCTATCATTCCCGAGACATTCTCGGCACACCAGCCTCGCTGCCGCAGAACACAGGACTCCGCTCGATGACCTTCAATATAGCCGTTATTCAGCCAATCGGAGCTTTGATCGCCGGCGTACTTATCCTTCTTGTCCCGCGCCTGCTAAATTACGTGGTCGCGATCTACCTGATGGCGACCGGTATTATCGGCCTCTGGCCACGCTTATTCCACCACATTCCGCATTGAGACTAGGCGATCTTCGGCACTCCACCTCCAACGACGAGCTCGATGCCATTGAAGCTTTTATGTGGCTCATTCGGACCGCTTTGCCGGTAATGATGCGGCGAGCGCTCGAAACCTCAGCGCGGGTCTGGGGTACAGGAAGCAGCTCGACGGGGTCGGGCTCGACCAGGTCTAGGCGATAGCAGTGGCAATGACGCGGTTCACTGCGCAATCAGTAACGGTTTGCGGTTACGCGGCGGCTGCCGGCGCCGTGACGTCGCGCACGAGCCGTAAAGTCGGGACCACCGGCTGTCCGGCGCGAAGCACGAGGCGGGGTAGCCAGCGCCGCTCAGCCACTAGGATCTCGCCCTGTCCGTCGCGCATCGGCCAGTCTTCGATGCGCTCTTCAAGAACCGTTACATCGGCTCGCGACCCGATGGAGAGAGTGCCAATCTCTGCCTCCTCACCGAGCACGCGGGCAGGATTGATAGTCACGGCCGCAACCGCATCGCTAAACGGCATCCCTAGCGCGACGAGGCGTGCGAAGGCACCAGCGAGGCTATAGTCGAGCGCGCTGTCGTCATGCATGACCGAAAACCGGGCGTGTACGTCGCTGCTAATGATGTGCGGCAGTACCCCAGCGGCGATCATCCGGCGCGCCGTTGCATAGCTGAAATTGATGCCGAAGCCGATATCGAGCAGGAGCCCGTTCGCAGCGGCGTCGATCAGCGCCGGTGACGGGGTTTGGTCGGCGCCGAGTACGCCGTCCGGCATCGCTGAATAGACATGGCCCAGAATGTCACCCGGGCGGGCGACCGCTAAAATCTCCGGCAGCAGCGAGCGGGGTTCCGGGCGGCGTGCCTCATCGACCTCGAACAACTCTCCGGTATGAAAATAAAGCGGAAGCCCGGTGCGGCCGGACGCCTCGCGCGCCTTGCGCACGACATCGAAGCCCCAGCGTGAGTAGGCGCCGGACTCCGCATGGATCTCGCCGAAGCCGCGCACAAGGCGCGGATGAGCATTGGCCTCGGCGACGAGCAGCTCGACGTCGACGACCTCGGGCGTATGGATGATCGGCCCCGCCAGGCCGCCGCGCAGAGTCCCGGCGGAGTTGATCGATGGGAAGCAGCGAATGTCAGTCAGCGCGCGCTCGGCGATGTAATGCTTGAACGCGGCGATGGTGTACGCCCCGGTGCCTCCCTGGTCGACCGCGGTGGTGACGCCGGAATGAACCCCGGCATCGTCCGGCGGCAGGCCGAAGGTGGTCATCCATTCGAAGACGTGGACGTGCAGATCGATCCAGCCCGCTGTCGCCAGCTTGCCGTCAAGCTCGATCACTTGCCGAGCGCGCGATGCGAGGCCGGATCCAACAGCGGCAATGCGGTCGCCGGTGACCGCCAGATCGCAGGTGCGATCGAGGCCGGTCGCCGGATCACAAATCTGCGCGCCGGTGAGCACCAGATCATAATTCGCTTCAGAGGCATTCATTGTCATCTCGGGCCCTGCTGATCTGTTGGCATTATGGCGCAGGTCGGAGCCGCGAGTCTCAGGCGCGTTACGCGCGATCGG
>DATBYX010000163.1:0-14481 GCA_036513475.1 Xanthobacteraceae bacterium
CCGGAATCAGCACCACCGGCTTTCGCACCCATCGCGTCGCCACCGATCGTTTTCAGGATACCATTCTTGACCCTGATGCCGATTGGCACCGGCAGCAGCTGACTATGTGTGCGTTAGCGCCGGGCTCAACTCTAATGGTGAAGCGCGATGTGTTTCCGCAAGTTGGAGCTTTTGACGTGGGGTTACGGCGGTTCGAGGATTGGGATTGGATGATCCGTTGTCTTGCGCTTCGTAACATCGTCATCTGTCCTTGCGTGCTTGCGGTCCTGCATGTGGACCGCAGACCTTCGGTCAGGATCGTGCAGCGATCGGCAGAACGCTTCCTTGAGAAGCACATGCTGGGGTCCGAGGCCACCTTTGGGAGTGGTGCTGCCAGAAGGCTGCGCGCCAGCGTAGAATTGGAGATCGCCCGGGCGATGATCGCCAATGGCAAATATGCTTCAGCCCTGCTGTGCATCGCCCGGGCCGGACGCTATTCCCCGGAACGGGTGAGCCTCCTTCTCAGCGAGCTTATGAAGCGCACCTGGTCCGGCGATATAGCTTGGGCACTGCCCGGGAAATTGCGCCGTAAGCATATCCGAGGCCGAAGAATCCCGGAGAGTTTTTGACGCAACGAGGCTTGCGACCACCGCTGGACTAGCTCTATCAGCCGGGGCGAGGGCGTGATCCTTCCTAGAGGAGTCTTCATTCTTTGACACTTGATAATGTGGCGATGATTACCGGCGCCACCGGCCAGGACGGAGCCTATCTCGCCGAGTTTTTGCTTAAAAAGGGCTACGTTGTTCACGGTGTGAAGCGTCGCTCTTCATCTGTCAACACTGCACGGGTCGACCACCTCTACCACGACCTACACGAGCAGGGGTTGCCGTTTACGCTGCATTATGGCGACCTTACAGACGCGACCAACCTGATCCGCCTGGTCCAGGAGACCCAGCCCACGGAGATTTACAATCTCGCCGCGCAGAGCCATGTAATGGTGAGCTTCGAAACACCGGAATATACCGCCAATGCCGATGCGCTCGGCACGCTTCGGTTGCTCGAAGCGATCCGGATTCTGAAGCGCGAAGAAATCACGCGATTCTATCAGGCCTCGAGTTCCGAGCTCTATGGCAAGGCACAGGAGACACCACAGCGGGAGACCACACCGTTCTACCCGCGCAGCCCTTACGCCGTCGCCAAGCTCTATGCCTACTGGATCACTGTAAACTATCGAGAGGCCTACGGCATGCACGCCTCTAACGGGATCCTATTCAATCACGAGGGACCCACCCGCGGTGAGACTTTTGTCACCCGCAAGATTACTCGCGCCGTTGCGGCGATCGAGCTCGGGCGTCAGCGCACGCTGCATCTCGGCAATCTCGATGCAAAGCGGGACTGGGGCCATGCTCGCGACTTCGTCGAGGGGATGTGGCTGATCCTGCAGCAGGATGAGCCGGATGACTATGTGTTGGCGACCGGCGAGACGCATTCGGTGCGCGAGTTCGTCGAGCTCGCCTTCGCGCAGGTCGGCCGGGAGATTTCCTGGCGCGGGCGGGGTGTCGACGAACAGGGCATCGACGCCCGTAACGGCGGGGTGCTTGTCGCCGTCGATCCGCGATATTTCCGACCGACCGAGGTCGACCGGCTGCTCGGTGATCCGTCAAAGGCGCGACAGCGCCTGGGCTGGTATCACAAGATCGGGTTCGCTGACCTCGTGCGAGAGATGGTCGAAAGCGATCTCGCTTTGCTCGAAACCGAGGGAAGCCGATACAATCCGAACGATTAAGACGGTCAGGACGAAATGAAATTCGATCTGCGCGGTAAACGCGTCTACGTTGCCGGTCATCGCGGCATGGTTGGTTCCGCCTTGGCGCGGCGCCTCGCCAGCGAGGATTGTCAAATCCTGACCGCCGGCCGCGAGGCGGTCGACCTTCGCGACCAGCAAGCGGTCGATCGCTGGTTCGGCGAGCATCGGCCCGACGCTGTATTTCTCGCCGCAGCCCGGGTCGGTGGCATCTACGCGAACAACGTACAGCCCGGCGATTTCCTCTATGACAACTTGGCACTCGAGACGAACGTGATCGAGGCCGCACGTCGGGCGCGGGTGGCAAAGTTGGTCTTTTTCGGCTCTTCTTGCATCTATCCGCGACTGGCGCCGCAGCCGATGCCGGAAAGCTCTCTATTGACCGGTCCACTCGAGCCGACGAACCAGTGGTACGCGATCGCCAAGATCGCAGGGCTCAAGCTGTGCGAGGCCTACCGACGGCAGCATGGCTGCGATTTCGTCTCGGTGATGCCGACCAACTTGTATGGACCGGGCGACAATTTCGATCCGCTGACGAGCCATGTGCTGGCTGCCCTGATCGTCAAGATCGACAACGCTGCTCGGCGCGGGCTCAGGACGGTCGAGATCTGGGGCACCGGAACACCTCGCCGCGAGTTTCTGCATGTCGACGATCTGGCCGATGCCGCAGTCTTTCTGATCAAAGACTGGTCCGATGACGAGCACATCAACATCGGCACCGGCGAGGATTTGTCTATCGCCGATTTGGCCGAGATGATCGCGCGGGTCATCGGCTTCGACGGCAGTTTCGTGTTTGATGCGTCAAAACCCGACGGGACCCCGCGCAAGCTCCTCGACGTTGCCAAGCTGAGTGCGCTCGGTTGGCGTTACCGAACCGACCTCGAGGGCGGAATTCGCCAGACCTATGATTGGTATCGGCGGGCGCAGGCGCCGAGCGTCCCTGAGGAGAGGTAGTAGGATAATTGCTAGTCACTGGCGACATTGTGCAGGCAGACAGCGGGAACGACTTCATGAAGTTGGGGTTTGGCGGGGAGCACGTATACTCGCTTGAACGAGAAGAACGGTCGCTCGATGACCAAATGCACGGCGAGCGAGACGGCAACGACGACCGGTAAGACCACCAGAACTCCGGTCAACAGGACGTTCGCTTGCAAGTCGGGCCCCATCGCAAGCGGGAAGGGTATGACCCTCATCACTGCCGGAATGACGATCAGATGCACCAGGTAGATCGAGTAGCTGACCTGGCCGAGGATCGACATCGCCCGATCGGCGGTTCTCGGTAAGCGCACCCGGCACATCAAATATGACATCATTACAAAACCCCAACAGGCGCCTTCGATGTCGGGCCAAACGATCCACCACCCCGCGTAAGGAGAGCCGGGGTTGCCGACCGCGAAGAAGCCGCCACGCAGGGCGAACAGCTCGATGACGGCGAGCAGCACAGCCGACGACAGCAGCGTCCACAGGGGATTGCCGAATTTCAGTCGTTCTCCCTTGAAGGCGTAAGCCAGCATCATGCCGATCATGAACTGGTCGATCCGACCGACGATTGTCCAGTAGGCAAGATCCTGAACGGTACCCGTCGCCTCCCAGACGATTGCGCGCATTAGTGTAGCCAGCCCGATCAGGGCAAGGCAGTAGATAAGTCCATTGATGCGTACAAATCTCAAAATGAATGGGAAGATTAGGTAGTATTGCAGCTCAATTGAGATCGTCCATAGCTGCGCCAGTTTGCCGTTTTGCAGCAACGGCATGTAACTATTGGTAAAGGGGAGCAGGCACATCAGAATGTCCTGCACACCGAAGCTGGTTCGAGTAATGTAAGCTCCGACAAGCAGGACGAAGAGGTAAGCCGGGTAAATTCGAATGATTCGATTGATGACGAATTGACTGTAAGAAATCTCCTTTCCATAAGTGATGACACCAAACAGGAACCCGCTCATCACGATAAAGAGGGCGACGCCCGTATGGCCCTCTCGCACGAGATTGACCAGCGGATTGCTGCCGCTCCATTGCGGCAGGTTCATGTATGAATAATGGTAAACCACAACGAGGCCAGCGGCGAGGAAGCGCAAATGGTCAAGCCGAGAAAGATGCCCGGACATCGTTGCTCATCGGTTGATGATTGATCAGCTCTGGCGGCTCATCGTCCACAAGATCCATCGCTCCATGTGTGGCTGAATTTTGCCGGCACCGGCCGGGCACCATGAGCATCAGAACCTCGTCTTACCCTCGACCCGTTTTCGATCGAGCCCCCGGATCTTGCGGTCTCTACGAGCATCGTCGCTTATCCACTTTGTCGGCGCAAGCCCGCTGTATGGTGTGGCTTCTTCATTCATTATTGCAGCGCGACCTGCTCCTGTGATCGGGTTCTAATCCGACCCTTGAGCCTGCGCGGTGTTCCGCGTTTGAGAATCGGCCGCGGTTAGTGGTGCGGGATAACGGCGAGCACCATGTGGTCGTCGGGCGCCACCGGCCAAGCCGAGAGGAGGCGCTGCGGTGGCCCCGCTATCTCCTCGCGCACAGGAAGGGCGTCGAGCCGCGCCCGATAGGCGTCGTAGCGCCGTGCCGTCTCGGGCGACCATAGGCTCATCCACGGGCTCCACCAGCTCGGATCGGTCGCATAACTGCCGGGCGAGAGCAGCAGCAAGTAATCCACCGATCGATCCAGTCCCCGCAGTACCTCCTCGTAATTGAATAGGTTGATATAGACCGGCCGCATTCCGGCCAGCCGCAGCATCCGCAGATCGAAGTAGCCGTGCTGATCGACGAGAATAGTGCGGTTGAATGCGCCGCTTTCCCATGCCTCGATGGCGCGGCGCTCAATCTCGTTACGGCTGTAGCCGTGCGCGAAGCGGTCGCGCCGCTCGCCGATGCCGATATAGAAGGTTTCGGCCTCGACCCGTCCGGCGGCGGCAGCTTGTGCGGTGATCAGCGCGCCGTATTGCGCGAGCAATAGCGCTAGGATCGTCAAGACCCAGGCGCGGCCCGCCGTAGTCCGCAAGCGCCACGTCAGCACTAAAACAGCGCCGATCAGCGCATAGAGCGCGCCCAACCCGTTCAAGTAGTAGCGCGAGTAAAAAGTAATGATGATCAGCAACGGACAGAGCCATAGCACCAGCAATGCTGCAGCCGGAATGGCTAGCGCCCCCAGATCGGTGCCGCGCCGGCGATGCACGACGACCAAGCTCGACAGTGCGAGTGCCACCACGCCAATCGATATTCTCCCAGCCGGCGTATCGGATATTTTCTGGGGGACCAGATTGGTTTCGAGGAACAATCGCAGCACGCTTAGATTCTGGCGTGCGCTCGCCCCCAGCCCGAGCGGCGCGTCATAGCTGGGCGGCATCAGTCTGGAGACCACAAAGACGGGGTCCATCAGCACTTGCGGGTTGGTCACCGCGTAGACCAGCGCGAAGATGCCAGCCGATAGCAACACTTGCCGCCTAGTACCCGCACGCCCTGCGCGCCGCCCCGAGACCAGGATCGCCAGTCCGAGCACGCCACCCAACAGAATAGCGTCGATCTTCATATTGACAGCGATCGCCACCAGAGCTGCGGCGATATAGAGACAGCTCTCGCGCCGCTGGGACACGGCGAGAAACCCGAGCAGCGTGACGCTGAAGGTGATTACCGCATTTATTGCATTCGGCAGCGCCATGCTGGTCTGCGCCGCCATGTCCGTGTTGACGGTCAGGCAGCAGAGCGGGAGGAGCAGCAGCATCGCTTCGATACCAAGGTAATAAAACGCCAGCGCTCCTATCAGGAGCACCAGCCCATAAGTCACGAATAAGTGTATCCGCCTCGACAGAAAGATCGGCTCGTGGTCGTCGAGCCCGCGGAAATAAGAGTAGCTAAAGGTTGCGCCGGCCATGCCGTCGAACTCGACATGCCGATTAGTGACTGATGCCAGATAGTTGTTCGAAACGGCGTAATGGTCGACGCCAGGTCCATCGGCATCGAACAACAGGAAATATTGTGTGGCGAGGATCTGCAGAAACGTGTCGAGACTACCGTAGCGGAGGCAAAAAGCCATGTAGGGCCCCGAGACAACCCGGGCATTATTATACGTATTAACCTCGTCAAAACCCGATTCGTAAGGCTTGTCTGCGACGACGAGGCGCAGCGTCATCGACGCTTGCCAGCAGATCAGCAAACTGAAGGCCAGGAACACAGCGCCGCGCCAAAGCGGTATCGCCGCAACATCCTCCGCCCGTGGGCGGCGAAGGGCGCTAGCGGGGGTCGACAATCCTGGCATTCCTCAATAGTTCTCCGCCACTGCTTATACCGGGTATACCGGGACGGCGCCGCATCGGCAAATTCATGACGGAGGGTGCGGCGTATTGTAGCCGTTTCATGAAGATCTAAGCTGGTGAAGGATTCCCAGGGGACGATTTTGAGCCCAACGATTTCTGCTTTGGCGGGATCCAGAATGACACCAGCACTGTGGCGCCTCGACTCATGCGAGACGATGGAAGGACCCGCGGGTTGCCCGCCGCGTGCGGCCACTCGCATCGAGGGCTGAAGTGGGCGACAACGAGCACAAGCGGGCAGAGGTGCAGCAGCTGCTAGGCTCTGATCCCATTACGGTCGCCAAGTTTGTCAGAATATGATGTTTGTCACATCATCGTCTGGACCAATGTAATCCATATCTCTAACCCGAGGTTCGACTGAAAAACATCCCATGTCGTGCGCATACCCCGTCTTCGAAATCGTCAGATTGAAACCTTTTGCCAGAATATGTTGTGCCATATATTTACGGATGAGATCTTCATAAACCTGATATGCCTCACTATGCACGATATAGCACTTGTTCATCCCGCACAGGACCATTTTGAACGAGAACGGGCGATCAAACAAAAATTTGAATATCGCCGCGTTTAACTGCGGGTAGCGAGGGTTACAAAAATCGTCGACGCAGATAATACCGAGACCAGAGATAAATTGTTCAGCCAGGCATAAATCATGGTAGGTGGAGTATCCAGAATGGTCGCCATCAATATGAAACCAACGCACCTTGCCTATTCGATCGTTGAACCGCTCGGAAATTTTCAGAGCTGAGGATTTACCTTGAAAAACTTGAGACCTCACCGAAAGACGACTGATTTCGTCGCGGACGGTGCGCAAATCATTAATATCGACCAGCAGCGCAAGCTCGCCACGTTGGAGATAGAGCGCGCCGAGCAATGCTGATTTTCCCTTGAACACACCGATCTCGAGGAAATCTCCCGTGACGTTCATTTTCCGCTGCGCAGTAAACAGGAAATCCCAAATAACCGTCGTCTCGGGCATCATGAAACCTTCGATGCCGCCATAGGTAGTCGCGTAGTGCCTAAGCTGTCCGCTCATGGCCTTCCCGTTTCAAACGATTGGAGAAAAACTGACCAACTGCGGCACCTTGTCGTTGGGTGGCGTCTCTGGCGATGCCCGGTGCGGCGCCCGGAGGGCGCTGTCGCCGAACCGAGAATGTGAGTTCGGTCGACAACATAAGCATACCCGGATCTTCGCTAATTTCGCCATCTATTGCCCTCGGCGTCGGTCGAAGATCGGCCGGCTGACGCTGAGCCGGCAAGTTGCTCAGGCAGAATGCGTTATACAGGATGCAATGAAGGGGCGGCGCATTGGTCGATGCCGCGCGCCGCAATTCTGGGCTCGAGAACGAGGAACCAATGGACCTATCAGATTGCCGCTGTGTCCGCTGTGGCGCAGGCGGCCTTTCGCGGTCTAGCGAAGCGGCCGACGACATCCATCGCGACGCTGTTATCTGTGCGGCTTGCGGAGCAACTTATGACTCGGTCTGGGGCGTCCCGTTCATCGGTCATTTCGAGAGAGACGATTTCCTTGGCCTCATCGAGATAGCCGCAAATGTTGAGCGCGATTACCATCATCTAAACCCCTTGATGCTGGATCTTTGGGAGCGAGCCCTTCGCTCTTATCATGTCGCCGCCGACAAAGACGAGTTCCTGTCTGGGCCCGGATCGGAGAATTTTCCCGGGATCGCCCGTTACAACGAATGGCTAGAGGTCGTCAGTTTGACCGGGGAAATGATGAGTCGTTTGCGCGGCAGCCAAGTTTTGGATGTTGGAGCGGGGTTAGGGATCGACGCATATCGGCACGTTGCCGCCGGCGCCAACGTTACGGCGTTGGAGTTCAGCCCGTTCCTGGCGCGCGCCGGCTCGCATGGTCTGCCGACGATGCGCTGGATCGGCGGATTTTCTCATGTCCTGCCGTTCGCCCAAGGCAGCTTCGATTTCGTATTTGCAAACGCGGCGCTGCACCATATGCGCGACATCCCGGCGGCGATCTTCGAGATGTTACGAGTATTGCGACCTGGCGGCTACCTGATTTCGACCTCTGATCCATATCGGGCGGACGATGAGGGTGAAGAGGTCGAACTCCAGGTCTTCGACCGCAATCCTGATGTACTTCTCGGAGTTAATGAGCGAATCCCGCGCCTCGCCGAATTCCTCGAAGCGATCGAACAGCACCGAGACTACGTGGTACCGGAGTTGTTCACGCATGCGACTTACAATGCCGTTGTCGCCGGCAAGCGCCACAAATTCATTTCCGACAGCCGGCGGTGGGATTATGACGCAGACGTAGGGATGCTAAGGCGGACTTCGGGTTCGCTTGCGATGAGGATCCGGCTACAGAGACCGGTTGCGAGTGCGGCGCGCGTCCAGTCGAACTGGGCCATCCGCGTTGCCAATATCACGCAGTGTATGCCAAACCAAGCAGAAGCGATGACGAAGCTCGCAGTGTTTGTTCCCAGCAATGCCGTCAACGCGCCTTTTCCCGGCATGCGAAGCGATAAGTTGCAACTGCTCAACGGCTGGCTGTCGCCCAAAGGAACGGAAGCGCGCCAGGGGTATCGCCGCGCCCGATGGTATTTAGAGCGCCGCGGAAACCAAGCGTGCATCTCGTTCGAGGTTCGCAGCGAACTCGGAGGGCCATTTACCGTGCTGCTCAACGGCGCGGCCGTAACCAGAGTCTCGCTGCCCGCAGCCCAATGGAAGCCGCTTTCGATCGATGTTTCAGGAGCCCCAATCGACAAGGTATTCGTCATGGAATTGCGGCTCGAGCGCGAGCCCCAGAAATTTTCGGACGGCCTTTTCTCAGTGCGGCGGCGACGGATTGGCGAACCAGGAATTAGGCGCCTAATGCGGGCCGCGCGAGCGATGCTACACCCAACGGTCTAAGACCTTTTTTTCGCGGATATGCGGTATCGCTGGGTTTTTTGCTGCCAGGGAGCAGCCCGCGGCATAGCGAGCTCAAGTCGCATCTTCACGCTGTGATTGCGATGCTGTGTCATCGCGGACCCGATGACGAGCGCCTGGACTGATGGCCGTGCGAGTCTTTGCTCATGCGAGGTTCTCCCCCCGAGCTCATTCGATCCACCTCGGGTTCCCAAGCCGTTGACGATAACCTCGCCATCGACGCGGCCGCGGAACGGATATCCGAGATCCTCGATCTCTCGACGGATCTCCGGGAGGGCGGCAAAATAGGCTCACGAATATGGAGGATAGACTGGATTCATCTGGGCAGCGGCTCGCCGGACTCCTTAAGGCGGCGGATTTTGACACGGCGCGAGCGTTGCTTCGTTCGAACCTTGCGGGGCGGGCTCGATCGCTCCAGGACGAGGTACTTCTAGTGCTCTTCGAATCGCCTCCGCCTGAAACCGCCTTTGCTTCCGTCGCCGAGGCCTTGCTGGGGTTGGCGCCTGATGCGGAAGGTTTCTCCGCGCTGGCCGAGCACCTTGAGGCAAATGGTGCTGCCCTCGCTGCTCAGGCGGCACAAAGGTGCGCGGCTAAGCTTGACTTCGATGCCCATCCGGCAATGGATGTTTGGGGCGGAGCCTTCAATGGGCAAGAGCGTCGACAAACCCTGTTCGACCAGCTCCTACAGGAGCTCACGATTGTGACGATCGTCGAGACCGGGACTTTCCGGGGAACCACGACGGCGTACATGGCCAAAACTGGCTTGCCGATCTTCAGCTGCGAGTTGCGCCCGCGTTATTTTCACTACTCCTCACTTCGCCTCGCCAATATTCCTAATATCCGTCTCGAGCGGGCCGACAGCCGACGTTTCCTACGCGAACTTCTGGACGAAAATCTCCTGCCTCCTGGGCCGGCGCTGTTCTACCTCGATGCCCATTGGGAGCACGACCTGCCGGTTTGGGAGGAGGTCGACCAGATATTTTCCCGGCATCCATCGCCGGTGGTCATGGTCGACGATTTTCGAGTGCCGACCGATTCCGGGTTCGCCTACGACGACTACGGCAAGGGAAAATGTCTTTCGGTCACCGATTTGCATGAAGCGGTGACAGCCAGACCGTCGATGTTTTTCCCGAAACACGCTTCGGCGCACGAGACGGGCGCGCGGCGTGGCTGTGTCGTGCTCGCTCAAGGTGATCTCGCGGATTACATACGGAGCAAGGTGCCGATGCTCACGGAACTCTCCTTGACCGACGCGCTGATCCTCGACGGGGTCGGCGAATTGCGCAACGACCTGGCCTGTGTTGCGCTCCGGGCAGTGAATACGACCAGTCGGGAACGGGAATTGGAGCGTAGCCTGGCGGAGCTGCAGGAAACACGCGCAAGGAGCGAGGCCCAGCTGGCCGATTTGGCGAACGAGCTTCAGCAAACACGCGCAGGCAGCGAGGCTCAGCTGGCCGATTTGGCGGACGAGCTGCAGCAAACACGCGCGGGCAGCGAGGCCCAGCTGGCCGATTTGCTGGCTAAAATAGCGCATCTGGAGCTCCGTACACATGAAACGTCAAGTGCAGTTGCCCGTGCGGAATTCATCCAACAGCAACGAGAGCTCGAGGCCGAAAACGCCAAACGCGATGCCGCGGCAGCCCGAGAGGCGGCGACGGGACTCCAAAATCTGGTGCTGCGGCTGCACGAGGAGCTGCGCTCGGGACGAACCCAAACGCTGGAGCTGCAACAGGCGCTCCGATTGGCTGAGAAGCAATTGGCTGAGAAGCAATTGGCTGAATTACAAAACTCGCGCCGGCGGCGTATCGCACCACTCATCAGGCTGGCGCGCAAGGCGATGTTTCAGAGATGACGTGGCTCCCGGCAGTCAAGATGCAAACGTCAAAGATGGCGCCTTGGCCAGCGCTTGCTGTTTTCTTCGGCCGTGATCTCATCCCCAAGCCGCTCTCTGACCCATCGTGCGCGGAATGCCCAATCTTCGCCCGGATCAGCCCGCATGACCTTCGGTGACGCCCCTATCGTGGCACCCACGCCTGACGGCACGTTGATCGACTTCATTCGGTCCGAAGTTCGAGATGGCGTCATATTCTTCCGTCCGTGCCCGGCCACGATACGACTCGTGGTCGAATCCGCACCGGCCCCTGAGGAGCTCGCGTTGCTTTGCGCCCACGATTCGCTGGCCGAACTGCGCGAATTAATTCGGCAGACGGAGACCGAGGCGGGGCCGCAGTCTATCGTATTCTTTCACGGCGGGATTACCAAGTCGTTGCGGGTATTCCCGCTCCGCTGGCGGCTCGCTGTTATCACAGGGCCTGCCGAGGAAATATCGTCCTCCGAGCTCAGTGAACTAGCCGACAACTTGGCCAGTAACGCCATGCTGGTGTGGTATGGACCGGACCTCAAAGCCGAGGGACACCTCGACAACCTCGTTGCGACCGGTATCGTCCAGAGTGATGAGAACCGGTCGACCGGTTTTCGGGTTCTCCGGACGAAAAATCGGCTGCCCCGCTTGGCGGCGAGCGCTCGCCCAGCGGATTGGAGCATCCTGAGCGCCCTGCTGATCGAGCGCGATTTCCTCAATGCAGTGCCGAGCGCGGGACCCAAGCTTGCCGATATACTGCGTTCGCTCCAACTAAGCTGCCTCACGGCCGATTCTGTCGCGCGATCTGGCTATGCATGCTGGCCCTACCAAGCACCGACGCCCTATTTCGCCATACCGAGCGGGCTACCCGATGGACGGCCATGGCCGCGCATCTCGATTGTCACGCCGTCCTTCAATCAAGGCAGGTTCATCGAAGAAACCATTCTTTCTGTGCTTGGGCAAGGCTATCCGAATCTCGAATATATCGTGATCGACGGCGGTTCCACCGATGAGACTGGTGCGGTGCTCGAACGTTACCGCGACCAACTCGACTACGTCATCAGCGAAAAAGATGACGGGCAGAGTCACGCGATCAACAAAGGGATGGCGATCGCAACCGGCGAAATCCTCACTTGGCTCAACAGCGACGACATGTTGGCGCCTGGCGCGCTCTTCGCAATGGCGATAGCGTTTGCAACCTCTCGCGCCGAAATCGTGGCCGGCATTGCAGAACTTTATCGCGACGGCAAGCTCGTCTACGAGCATGTGACAGCGTGCAGCGATGGCCCGCTTCCGCTCGATGATCTCTTGGATCTAGACTGCGGCTGGAATGCCGGACAGTTTTTCTATCAGCCTGAGGTCTTTTTTACGCGCGAGCTATGGCACCGAGCCGGCGGATACGTAGATGCGACGCTTTTCTACAGCATGGACTACGAGCTATGGCTGCGATTCGCTGTCGAGCGCGCGCAGCTTCATGTAATTGGCCGACCCATCGCCCGCTATCGACAGCATGATGACCAAAAGACCAGCATCGAGAGCCGCTTCAAGGCAGAACTGATCACGGTTCGGCAGCTTTTCCTCGAGCGAAGCGGCTATCAACCGGCGCCAAGGCAACGGTCTCGTCCCGATTTTTCGAGGCGCCTACGCGTTACGCTGCTCAACGACCTTGGCTGGCACTATGGCGCCGGAATCGCGCACGGCCGATTAGCTGAAGCACTGCGCCGAGGCGGATGCGACGTTTCGGCCGTCGCATTCCGAGAAGGAACTTTGGCGGCATCCAACGGAAAGGGCTACGACCCTACGGAACTGGCAGGACATATCGCTGAACATGAGCCCGATCTGGTTCTGCTCGGAAATGTTCATGGCGCTAATATTTCGCCATTTGTCTTGAGGGAGGTGTTCGAGAAATGGCCGAGTCTCATTGTGCTCCACGATCTTTGGTGGGTGACGGGCCGCTGTGCCTATCCTGGTGCCTGCCAACGATATCGGACAGGATGCGACGCCTCTTGTCCGACTCCTGATGAAGCTCCGCAACTCGCGCCTAATCTGATCGCCGGCGCTTGGAACGGTAAAAGACTTCTTTATCGCTCCGCACGACCACCCATGCTACTGGGCCAATCGGCTTGGACCGTGGAGATGGCCCGCTCGGCCTTCTCTGGGACTGATGCGCCGCCCATCGAGCGAATTTCGTATGGTTTTCCCGTTGATCTATTTCGGCCCCGCGATCGGCGAGCCTGCCGGGAGATATTGGATCTCCCGCAGGATCGTTTCATCGTGTTTTTCCCCGCGACCGTGATATCCGATGGGCGCAAGGGAGCCGACCAGGTGCAATCACTCGTCCGCAGTTTGCGGTTGCCGGGCCTTCTTTTCGTCGCGATGGGCCTCGGAGCGGAAGAGCTAGATCTCCCTCCGGATATCTTCAGGACATTGGGTTATATCGAGGACCCCAATAAAATAGCGCTTATCTACGCAGCTGCCGATATTATTGTGGCACCCAGCCGTGAGGAGACTTTCGGCCAGATCTACGTCGAAGCAATCGCCAGCGGCACGCCGGCGATTGGCCATGGGCTTACAGGAACGGCCGACGCGTTATTGGACGGGGTGACTGGACTAACTACACTGGCACCTGATAGCGAGTCGCTCGAGACCGCGGTGACGGCGCTGTACCGGGACCGCACGCGCCGAGATGCGATGGCATTTTGGGGGCGTGTGCATGCCGAGAATGAATGGTCTTTGGAGGCGTGTGCCCAGCACTTCTTCGCAACTCTGCGCCGCCTTGGCCTGGTCGATGCCCTCGGATTGCCCCATCGGATCGGACTTCGGCACGGCCCCTCCGAGCCGAAAGCAGTCGAAGACCTCAATCAACCGATAAATTCCTGGAGGCCGATAAGTGGTATCGGCGCTCGCGAGGGGGCCATTCCGGAGCACGGTCTACCAACGCAGTTCCATTGGTGCCTCGGACCAAAGGCCCAGATCGATTTGCTCGTTGAGCGGCCAGGCCGGTATCTGGTCCTGCTCGATTGTATCAACCGCCTGTTCGACAATCAGGTGGTGACATTATCGATAGATGGTAACCCAGTGGCACAGGCGTGCCTCCCGAACCGCACCAACGGTGATGGCTTTCTTGTTGACGCGATCGTGGAGGTTGGCCAAACCCGGAATCGGTTAGAACTTAATTTCGACAAATGGCGCGAACCCGATGCTGCCGAGCAACGACCACTTGCGATGGTTTTGCAGTCTGTTCACGTATTGCCGTTTCAACCCGTTGACCCTTTGATTTGAGCAATACCTACTCCGTGACCCGTCGTTTGAGGGTCAACATGCGAGTCCTCGCCCCGACATCCTTCAGCTATGAGGATGGAGGCGATCATGGTGCGCATGCTCGCCCCCTCAAAAACCAGGTGCGAACGCCGAACGCGAAGCGCAGATCGCCCGTCCTCTCGACCGCCCGGCCCCGCGCTGGATCGAAGATCACGATCCGCCAGTACCCCGGATCGAAGAACCGGCGGTGCACCGCGGTGGCACCGGCGCCAGGACCGCCATGCAGGAACAGCACCGGCGCGCCCCGCGGGTTCCCCGACTGCTCCCAGTACATCGTGTGACGGCCATCGAGCCGCAGG
>DATBYX010000164.1:0-2820 GCA_036513475.1 Xanthobacteraceae bacterium
GAGGGCAACGACCGGAATGGAGACGACAATGCAAAAGCATGAGCTGAAAATTACCATGGAAATCCGTGCGACCCCCGCAAGCGTTGCCGACAACGGCAAGGTTCGGTTGGGTGGCGAGAGCCCGAGCTTTGGCCGATCCGCGCCAGCGTCCGTTAACCGGTCTCCGCATTCTGCGTAGAGCATAGGGCGATGGGGGGCCGGGGCTTCGCCGGGTCGCCTGTTCTGTTGTTCTTTCCCCAGGTCAGACAATCGCGCCGGCCAACTTAGCACGCAGTCAGGGGTATATCTCTGGTTTAGAGGACGCAAGAAGGAGGTGATCGTTCGCGGCGGGATCGAACATCTCGCCCCAGGAGGTCGAGGCCGTACTGTACCAGCACACTGCCGTTAGGAAGGTCGGCGTAATAGGCCCGCGGAACGAGATCTGGGGTCAGCGGGTGATCGTTGTTTTCTGCTCGAACTTCCCGCGAATATCGCTGAAGCTGCGATTATATTCCAAGACGGCACGGAAACATCATCCAAGAAGCTGTCGGTGTCGCTCTTCGCAGCCGCCCAAGTGGCTACCCATCCCCTGCGAAGGATAAAAAAAGAGGAGTGAGCCGAATAGCTTCCGGTTGTTCTAATTCAGCCCGGCATCATTATGATACCTATCGGTTCTGATAGCTGCATAGTTCTCGTACGGCCCGCACGCGCCTTCTCTCTCTTTCGATCCAAGCTGGTCGACCGTCGAAGCGGGCTCGCTAAGAAATGACTCGCCAAGTCACCTGAATAGACGCATACTTCCTTGTATCATCGGTAGTGTCCTGGCTCGGACGCCGGTGGGTGTTGGAGCGCGTTTCATGCTCCAGAAGCTCGACAGCGAAATTCGCGAATACGTTACCGCCATCACGGGTCTGGCCGCATCAACCAAATTCGTTGCATCAGTTGCCTCGTCCAGGTGTAGAATCCTCTGCCGGGCAATATCCCCGGTCGTGGGTGTGATGCGGAGTAGAGTGCGATGAGAGCGGTAATTGCAGTTCTTGCATCCATTTCTTTTTGCGGAATTCCGATGCCTTCATTCGCCCAGGATCTCAACGACATCATCAATCAGCTTTCCGGCAAAGCTCGTTCGGAAATCGTCAAGAATCGCAAGAAGAGCCGAGTCTGAATGGAACAAGCTGCCACAAAGCGAACGGACTTGTGTAAATCAAAAACTGAGTGAGCGTGGTGAAAGCGTCCAATCATTGGCACGCCGCGCGATTCTTCCCTCTGACACTCGCGTATCTGACCTCCGGTCCCAATGCCGTGCTTTGTTAGCATCAGCGGCACAAGACCAACCCTTAGCACATACAAAACCCTCCCCACCGTCTGACGACACTCCTGCTGTAGCGCAACCGGCACCTGCACAGCGGACACCAACACAATCGGCTGCAGCGCAGTCTCGACCTGAGAGTCGCAGCCTGAGGGCACGCCATCCGAGTCTACGACAGACAAATGAAAAGCTAAAGATCGACTTGAAAGATTCTGCTATAAAAATTGCAGAGCTTGAAAAAGAAAAGACCGAACTGGAACGCGCACTTAAAGGTGTAATCGAGGAAACGCAAATTCCGGATAAACGCAAGCTCAATGCTATGCTCGTCCAGCTTGAAGCTGACAAGACTAAGACTGACGATCGCGCATGGAAATTCTTCGCATACGTTGCGATTGGCGGTCTGATTGTTATTCCAGCAGTCATCACGTCAATTCTGTTGATAAGGTGGAAGAGAGCACCCCTGGAGTTGCTAGAAACCTGAGGCACGAAATTGTCACGGTATGGGTGAATGCTGGGCGATCCGGCGGGGGCGGCCTTCGAAGCGTCGCCGTTTGCAAGGATAACGTTTGATCCTTGAAAATCTCGGCATCACAGACATAGCCACGCAGCGTATCGACTGAGCGGTGACGACTCACGTCCATCATCTTAAATATCGAGGCACCGCGTTTTATTTTATGGACAAAACGCTCGACTACTCAAAGCGGGAGGCGGTAACGCTCCATGCCTCTGCGGCGGCCCGCTGTTGTTCGGCCTTCCGGCGGCGTCTGACTGTTGCATTAGGCGCCGCGCTGAGTTTTGATGTCCGCTACCTGATATGGGAGGTTGTTCCCTGTCGGTTAGCGGCGGGATCGGCAGCCCTAGAAAGACGACCTGCGGTCCCAGATCAGGCGACGTAATCAGCCGTACAAGGTCGCCGACCGCCGCACCCCCGTAGATAGCCCCGCGCTCGCCCCTGGGGTGGTCGCTGGTGATGCCTCACTGTCTCGATGCGTGCGTGCTGATCTTCCTCAACACTCTGCCCCCAGCCGTGATCCCTTATTCGGCCCAGTCCCGAGCCGGAGTATAGATCATTCCCTGAGAAAACAACGGCTGCACCGCGAGCGCACGCGCAACCTTGTCCCCGCGCACAGGACACGTCGGTATCGGCCAGGAATGCGTTGCATATCGGTTCCGAAGCTCTTGCGCCGCTGAAATCCCTGACGCCTTGGCCTCGATCAGCAGCCTGTCAACCTTGAAGCGCGTACACGTATCCGCCACCCGCTCCCGCAGTCCCCAGCTGGGCTGCGTGCGCTTCTTATATGCGAATGGCGTGTCGGATGGGCCTGGAAGGTATCGTCCGCCGCCATGTTCCACGACCTCATACGTGATCTTGCTCATGTAGGGCTCCTCGCACGCGCACGAAGCTAAAGTCAGTGCGGAGACGTGCGGTGCTTCGCGTCCAGTGCCGAACGCCCGGGCAGCGGGTCGCCAAGAACCACCATGTTCGGCGTCAACTCTGCCGCCCATGCAGTTTCCCGCTCAGCCAAAACCTC
>DATBYX010000165.1:0-6281 GCA_036513475.1 Xanthobacteraceae bacterium
TATTACCGTGACCCGACCCTGCGGCCGGACCTCGACGCGCTGATGAAGATGCAGGAATTTCAGGTGAAGGCCGGATTCCAAAAAAACAGCATCGATATGCGATCGCTGGTCGATCCGAGCTACCTGCCGAACTGATCGACGTCTGTGATGTTGTCCTTCGGCAAAGCGGAAGCAGCGGCTGGAACTTGCGTGCTGTCACGATAGAGTGGAAGTCGGCCCGCAGGTGACCGTCCAGTCACCCTCCCTCGAAGACCAGGGCATGCACGGAAAAATTCCCACCGGCGTCGGTCCATGCCGACATGGGCGTCCATCCCGATCCGCGCGCGAGCGCGGAAAACGAGGCAAGGCTGTATTTGTAGCTGTTCTCGGTGTGAATGGTCTCGCCCGAGCGGAACTCAATGCTGCGGCCGGCGACGCTCACTTTCTGGCGCTTCTTGCTGGCGAGGTGCATCTCGATGCGATGTCGCTCGGAATTGAAGAAGGCATGGTGGCTGAAGCTCGCAGGGTCGAAAGTTGCGCCCAGCTCGCGATTGATGCGAGTGAGCAGGTTGAAGTTGAACCTTGCCGTAACGCCCGCTGCGTCATTGTACGCGGCATTGAGGATGCTCGCATCCTTCACGAGATCGACGCCGATGATCAGGGTTGAGCGATCTCCGAGCATGCGCCCGGCATGGCGCAGAAACGCGCACGCTTCGTGCGGTTCGAAATTACCGATGGTCGATCCTGGAAAAAAACCGGCATGTGCCAGTCCCTCCACCTGCGGGGGCAGCGTGAACGGGAGGGTGAAGTCCGCTTCGACCGGCAGCACCGCGACTTGCGGGTGATCGCGTCGAAGCTCCTGCGCTTCGCTGGCGAGCATTTCTGCGGAAATGTCTACCGGCACATAAGCGGCTATGGCCGCTGCTGCATCAAGCAGGATTCTCGCCTTCTTGCTCGAACCGCTCCCGAACTCGACGAGCGCGCCGCCCGCGGGAATGAAGCGCGCGATCTCACTCGCATGCTCGCGCAGGATCGCCATCTCGCAACGGGTCAAATAGTATTCCGGAGTGGCGGTGATGGCTTCGAACAGCTGCGCGCCGACCTCATCGTAGAAGTATTTCGGCGGAATCCGTTTGGGCTTTTCCATCAATCCGGCAATGACCTCACGCGCGAGCAAGGACTGCGGGACCGATGGCGCGCGGCGAAGCGCGCCCTGATTACGTGCGGCCATTAGGTGGGTTCCTCGCGATTCGCTCGGGGTCGCGGGCGCTCGCCATAATCGACGAGTCGCAGCCCGCTGAATTGCCAGCGCGCCTGCGGGTAGAAGAAATTCCGATAGCTGATACGCGAATGCCCCTCCGGGGTCGCATGCGAGCTGCCGCGCAGAACCATCTGATTGATCATGAACTTGCCATTGTATTCGCCGAGCGCTCCCTCTGCCGCGACATAGCCGGGATAGGGCAGATAGGCACTGCGCGTCCATTGCCACACCTGACCGAAAGCGTCATCGAGCAGCCGCAGACGGGCTGCGACTTCCCATTCAGCCTCGCTCGGCAGGTGCTTGCCGGCCCAGCGCGCAAAAGCATCCGCCTCGTAATAACTCACGTGCGAGACTGCCGCGCGCGGATCGATGGGCCGCAAGCCGCCGAGAGTCATCGCGAGCCAGACCCCATCGAGAATGCGCCAGTAGCCCGGCGCGTTCCACTTCTCCGCCTCGACGATCGCCCAACCGTCGGAAAGCCATAGAGACGGTGTCGCATAGCCGCCGTCACGCATGAAATCGAGCCATTGCGCATTGGTGACGAGGGAGCGCGCGATGCGGACAGGTTGCAACAAGACTTGATGCGCGGGCAGCTCGTTATCAAAACAGAAACCCTCCGCGGCAAAGCCGATGGTGTGAATTTCAGCCGGTACTTCGACGAATTCATTCGACGATGCTTGTGTCGAGCGAGCCTGCCACGCGCGATCATAAGCCGGCGCAGTCGGATTTTCTGCAAAGGCGTGCAGGACGTCGGTGAGCAGAAGCTCCTGATGCTGCTGCTCGTGGTGCAGTCCGATCTCGAGGATCCGATATATGTCGGAAAGCTCGGAGCCGCTCGCCGTCGCGAGCAGATGCTCAACCGCCTGATCGACATGCCCGCGATACGCCGTGACCTCCTCGCAGCTGGGCCGGGTCAGCAGTCCGCGCCGCGGCCGCGCGTGGCGCGGACCGGCGGCGACATAATACGAGTTGAACAGAAACGCGAAGTCCTGATTGAAAACGCGATATGCTGGAACGTGCGCCTCCAGAAGAAATTGCTCGAAGAACCATGTGGTGTGTGCGCGGTGCCACTTGGCGGGGCTGGCATCAGGCATGGATTGCACCACCTGATCCTCAACGCTGAGCGCAGCGGCGCGTCGCTCGGTTTCCGACCGCACGGCACGAAAACGATCAGGCCAAGCGATACGAGGATCGGCCGAAGAGCGCGCGACCGCCGCTGCGGAAGCGTTTTCAACCTGGGGACGGCGGAGAACGGCAGTCCTGGGCGGGGGCGTCATGCCCAATCCGGGGGTTGGAGAAATCGACACGTGAAAAAAAACGGCCTTTGACTATCAAGGTTCCTTATATAGGAAATCCAACCCCGCTCGGATGCGACTCGCGCATATTTTACTTGCGTGGGGCGCAACCGTCGGGATCGCGACAAAAAGGCAATGGTTTCCGTGAGATAGAGCTTATTTCACGGCAGTCGCTCCGGCGTTGGCCGCAGCCCCGTCTTGCTGGCCAGTGCCGCCACTTACTCCGATCGCACCGATGATCCTGTCGTTGACCACAATGGGTATTCCGCCTTCGGAGGCTACGGGCTTCTCCGGAAACGTCGTGAACACCATGTTGCCCGCGGCATATTGATCGGCGAACACTTTGCTGGGCACCCGGAACCTGACCGCGGTACGCGCCTTGCCCTGGGAGATTTCGACGGATGCGAGCTGGACCCCATCCATCTTCTCGAAATAGACGAGGTCGCCCGCGGGTCCCACGACGGAGATCGCCATCCGCCAATTGTTCTTCTTGGCTTCGGCCAGAGCCGCTCCGGCGGCAGTCTTCGCCTGCTCGTTGGTGATCGGGGCGCCATAATCGGGTTTCGGGGCCGGCTGCTGCGCAAACGCCGGATTTCCCAGCACGAGCACTGAGCCGATACCAAGCACAAGCAAGCCACGCGTTCCCATGCTCCCTCCGCGGCACCGAGTTGGTCATGCCGTCATGATGTTGTCCAAAAGTCGTCGTCACTCAATAGTGGAATAACGAGCATTATCGCACCCGGACGGCCCAGCCGCTTTGCGCGAGCTGCTCGATCAGAATAGGCGAGTTGGCATTGCAGGGGCAAGCAGCGTCATCTCAGACAATCCCCTGAAAATACAGGCAAGCGGGGCAATACATATGACACGATGCATGCGACGCGCCACGGCCCTCATCGCGGCGATGCTGATTGGGCTTCCGAGCATTGCCTTGTGCCAAGCCAACTGCCGCAACACCGGCAGCTTCGAAGCTTGGCTCGCAGATTTCAAGAAGGAGGCGCTGGCCAAAGGCATTTCAGCCCCGGCGATCGCTGCCGCCTCGCCGTACCTCGTTCTCGATCAGCGCATCATCAATATCGATCGCGGACAACGGTTCTTCGCTCAGAACTTCGTCGAGATTTCGGACAAGATGCTGGCAGGACGCTCACCCAGTACCGGCATGGCTCAAATAAAAAAACATCAAGCGCTGTTCGCGCGGGAAGAGAAGGAGTTCGGCGTCCCCGCGTCGGTCATAACCGCATTTTGGGCACTGGAGAGCGATTTTGGCGCCGGGCAAGGGAAGGACAATGCGATCAAGTCGCTTGCGACCCTCGCCTATGATTGCCGGCGTTCGGAGATGTTCCGCGGTCATTTGCTCGATGCGCTGCGGCTCATTGAACGCGGCGATCTGCGCCCCGATGAAATGATCGGCTCCTGGGCGGGCGAGCTCGGCCAGACCCAGCTGATGCCGTCGGAATACATGGCGCATGCCGTCGACTATGACGGCGATGGCCGGCGCAACCTGATCAAGAGCGCCGCCGACGTCATCGGCTCGACCGGCAAATATCTCGTTCATCTCGGCTGGAAACGCGGCGAGCCGTGGCTGCAAGAAGTGCGCGTGCCCCCCAATCTGCCGTGGAAGGAGGCCGACCTTGCGGTACAGCACCCGCGCTCGCAGTGGGCGGCCTGGGGCGTGACCCGCGCGGACGGCAAGCCGTTGCAGGCCGACAACATGCCCGCCTCGATCGTGCTTCCGGTCGGACGCTTTGGACCCGCTTTTCTCGCCTACGACAATTTCCAGGCCTATCTGAAATGGAATCAGTCGCTCAATTATTCGCTGACGGCCGCCTACTACGCCACCCGTATTGACGGAGCGCTGCCCATGAACAAAGGGAGCGGCAATATCCCCAAGATCAGTTTTGAGGAAACGCGCGAGCTCCAGCAGATCCTGGAGAAGCGCGGCTATGACGTTGGCCGGGTAGATGGCGTGCTTGGGCTAAAGAGCCGTGTTGCCATCCGGGACGTGCAGCTCAAGTTCGGCCACCCGGCCGATGGCTGGCCAACGACCGAGCTGCTCGCCCGGCTGCGCGCCCCACAATAGACTCGACATTGTCCCGGCGCGGGCACGGCGCGCGAAGAAAGCGAGTTATCAGGCCCACAAACTCTTGGTGGCGAGCTGTGCGCCCGCGACCAGCGCTCTGAGCTTTGCCCATACGATGCTCGGGTGGACTTCTTTCGAGCCCGCGAACGTGGCAAAGCCGCAATCGGCGCCAGCGATCACCTTCTCCCGGCCGACCAGATTGGCGAAGCGCCCGATGCGTTGGGCGACGAGCTCAGGATGCTCGACCAGCACGGTCGAATGGCTGATCACACCCGGGATCAGAGATTTGCCCTCGGGCAGCTTGACCTGCTCCCACACCGTCCACTCGTGCTCGTGGCGTGGATTGGCAGCCTCGAACGAATAGGCTCCTGCACGTATATTCAGGATCACATCAACGACATCCTTGAGCTCCAGGTCGTGCACCCGGGGCCCCATATTGATGCCGTAGCAGGTGTGGTGGCGGATTTTTTCCGCAGGGATATTGCGTAGCGCGTGATTGAGCGCCTCCACTCGCATCTCGGCCCATTTGCGCCATTGCTCTAATGTAAGCTCGGGCGTCTTGGTCCAGTAGGTGACCAGCTGAGGATCATCGATCTGCAGCAGGAAGCCCGCGCGCACGATCGCCTCGTATTCCTCGCGCAGCGCCTCGGCAATCGCGAACAGATATTCCTCGTCGCTCTTGTAATACCCGTGGCGCAGCCAATCCGCCGCGCTCGCGGGCGAAATGGCCGGCATGAATACGTCGAGCGCATTGGCGCCGTCGAGGGCGTGCTTGAGATTGTCGATGTCGATCTGCAGCCTTGCCATGCCGCGATAAGTCACCGGCGCGATGCAGATCATCCGATTCGGCCGTGCAGCCGCAGGGCTTGTCGCGTAGAATTCAGGAAACGACCTTGCCTCGCGCGATTGCGCCCACGGATTCTGTCGCGGACTGTCCCGATCTATTTCGAAGCCGCCGAGGCGCTCGTTCACATATGATACGAAGCTCGGCTTGCCGAACTCGCCGTCGTCGATGATGTCGATGCCGATCTCCACCTGGGTGCACACAACCTCTTTGACGGCCCTGCGCAAACGCGCAGCGCGGGTGTCCTTGTCTGTCGGCCTGTCCTGCTGCTCTGCCTCGATCGCATCGAGGAGGTCGCTAGGCCGCGGCAGGCTGCCGACGTGGGTCGTAAGGACGCGCTCGATACTGCGATTCATGGTGGCACTAACCGCCTCCTTTGGTTTCGGCAAAAAGCTTGCGCGCATATTCGAGAAACTCGGGTGGCGCGCCAGCCATCGCATCGATGGCGCGCAGGATCTCGTCCCCGTCTATGGGACTCGCATCGAGCTTCAGCTCGGCGGCGTCACTGAGATATTGCGGGTCCCGGTACACGGCGAGGAATGCTTCCTGCAACGCCCTCGCGCGCTCCGGCGGGACATTAGGAGGCGCCGCAATCGGCCGTGAAATCGCATAAGGCAGCTCCGCAAGCTCGATCAGGGCACGTGAAGCCTCGTTCTTGGCGAGCTCGCGCGCCGTCGGCACGTCCGGGAATTCGGGATGTCGGGTTGCTCGCGCGAACTGAACCAGCACCCGAAAATTGCTCCCCGGGTTGAGCCATTCAGGTTTTACCGCCTTCAGCGAGGAGAGATCGACCGTGCGGCCATGGACCTCCCCGCGCTCGATCGC
>DATBYX010000166.1:0-2367 GCA_036513475.1 Xanthobacteraceae bacterium
GTGCAATCCATTCTTTCCAGGAAGCGGATGGTCCGGCGCACGCCGTCGCCCGCGCTCCATTTGCCGCGGCCGCCCGAGCCTTTGCGGATATGAAAATCTTCGAGCAGCACCGGATATCGGAACTCGAGGATTTCCGGATCGGTGAGGCGGGTATTCGTCATATGGGTGTGCACGGCATCGGTGCCGGGGAAGCCCGGCCCTGCGGGCGAGCCCGAGCAGATAGTCTCGTAGTACTGATACTTGCTGTTGCCGAAGTTGACATTGTTCATCGTCCCCTGCGCCGCCGCGAGCGCGCCCAAGGCGCCGAACAGGCAATTCGTCACGGCCTGGGATGTCTCCACATTGCCGGCCACGACCGCCGCAGGATATTCCGGTGAGAGCATCGAGCGCCTGGGGATAATGATGTTGATCGGCCGGAGACAGCCCGCATTCATCGGAATGTCGTCGTCCACCATGACACGAAAGACATAGAGCACAGCCGCGCGCGTCACCGGCTCGGGAGCGTTGAAATTCGTGTTCTGCTGTGGCGAGGTGCCGGTGAAGTCCACCGTTGCCTGCCGCTTCTCCTTGTCGACCGTGATCTTCACCTTGATCACGGTGCCCTGATCCATCTCGTATTCGAAGGTGGAATCGTGCAGGCGGTCGATGACCCGGCGCACGCTCTCCGCCGCGTTGTCCTGCACATGCTGCATGTAGGCTTTCACCACCGGCAGCGTGAACTGCGCCACCATCTTGTGCAGCTCCTGCACACCCTTCTCGTTGGCCGCGACCTGCGCCTTGATGTCGTTGACGTTCTGGAGCGGATTGCGCGCCGGATATTTCGCGCCGTTGAGCAGATCATAGAGCGCCTGCTCGCGAAATTGCCCGGCATCGACCAGCTTGAAATTGTCGATATAGACGCCTTCCTGCTCGATGGTGGTCGCGTTCGGGGACATCGACCCGGGCGAAATGCCGCCGACATCGGCATGATGCCCGCGGGAAGCCACCCAGAAGAGGATCTCACGTTGCGCGCCGTCAAAGACCGGCGTGCACACGGTGATGTCGGGGAGATGGGTGCCGCCGTTATAAGGGGCGTTGATCACGTAAACATCCCCCGGCGCGATCGCCCCCTGATTTTCGCGAATCACGGTTTCGACCGCGCGGTCCATGGAGCCGAGATGCACGGGCATGTGCGGCGCATTGGCCACGAGCGTGCTGTCGGCGGCGAAAATCGCGCAGGAGAAGTCAAGCCTCTCCTTGATGTTCACGGAATAGGCGGTGTTCTGCAGCGAGACGCCCATCTGCTCGGCAATGGACATGAAGAGATTGTTGAACACTTCGAGCATGACCGGATCGGCCTCCGTCCCGATCGCGCTCTCGCGCTTGAGCGGAACGACGCGTTCGATCACGAGATGATTCTTGGCGGTAATCGCTGCTTCCCATCCCTCCTCGACGACGACGGTCTGGTGCGGCTCGATGATGATGGCCGGACCGCGCAAATTGTGCCCGGGCGAGAGCTGATGCCGCAGAAAGATCGAGGCGTCGCGCCACGTGCCGCCTGAGTAGAATCGGCTGCTTCGCGCGGGAGGAGGCGTCGGACCGGAAGCAAGGTCAAACACCGGCTCGCTGAACTTGGCTCCGCCCCCGATCGCCTCGATTGAAACCGCCTCGATGACCAGAGCCTTGCTCGGGTCTATGAAGCCAAAGCGCGATTTGTGTGCGGCTTCGAACGCTGCTTGCAAAGCCGCGAGTGATACCTGCTCGGTGCCTTCGCAGCCGGACTTCCTGCGGTTCGCAGCCGCGCGGGACTGTGACCCCATGCTCAACGCGGGCACCACCAGCGCCGTATCGGTGCCGGCATAGCGGATATGAGCGCGCACATGCACCGATATCGTATCTGCGGGGACGCCTTGGCCGTTCACTTCAGTGCGTGCTTCGTCTCCCAAGCGCCTCCCAATCGCTACCATTGAGGCAAGCGCCGCATCGCCGAACGGCTCCTCCACAGCCTGCTGGCGAGTCGCGCGAATATCGGCAAGGCCCATGCCGTACGCCGAAAGCAGCGATGAGAACGGATGGATCAGTACCTTGGTCATGCCGAGCGCGTCGGCCACGAGACACGCGTGCTGGCCGCCGGCTCCGCCGAAGCAATGGAGCACGTAACGGGTGACGTCGTAACCGCGCTGGATGGAAATCTTCTTGATCGCGTTCGCCATGTTTTCGACCGCAATCTTGATGAAACCGTCGGCGACGTCCTCGGCTGACCGCCCATCCCCGATTTCCTCGGCAAAGCGCGAAAAACCCTCGCGCACTGCTGAGATATCCAAAGATTGATTCTGCTCGGGGCCGAAGATTTTAGGAAAGAAGTCCGGGATGAGCTTGCCCACCATG
>DATBYX010000167.1:0-16280 GCA_036513475.1 Xanthobacteraceae bacterium
CCCATCAGTAACACAAAGCCAAGCTGCCCAGCCTGGGCAAGTACGTCCGAGGGATGGTTCAATAACCAGAACAAGGGCAGCGCGAAGATCATTCCGGCCACGCTCGCGAGGGTCAGAAGGGGCTTGCGTCCGATCCGATCACTCAACCAACCCGCGGCGATCACCAACGGCAGCAAAAGGGCCATGCTGAGCGAGTTTATTTCTAGCGAGCGTGACGGCGCAATACCATCGGCGGTCTGGAGCCAACTGACCAAATAGACGAAGGAAATATAAAAGGTGACAGCGTTATATGCAGACAGGCCGACAAAGCCAGTGACAACCCGCCAGTGGTCCTGAATTGTTTCGACGATAGGAGTGCACGTACGCTTTTCCACCACTCCCGCACCGAGGACAAACCGGCGAAGGATGTATCCTGCAATTCCGACCAGAAGTCCGAGCAGGAACGGGATGCGCCATCCCCAGGTATCAAGCGCCGGGGTTGACATGCTGGCCGCGAAAGCTGCGCCAACTGCCGAGCCAAGCAGAATGCCGGCTGTTGCGCCGGAGGCCCCCAGCGCACCCATCAAACCGCGACGCCCTTGCGGAGCCTGCTCGACCAAGAATACCATCGAGCTTGTATATTCGCCGCCCACAGCGAGCCCCTGTACAATGCGCAGCAAGGTCAGCCCGACAGGCGCGAGAAGGCCAATCTTCTGATAGCCGGGCAACAAACCAATTAGAAAGGTCGGAAACGCCATTGCGGCAACAGAGAAGGTAAGCGCGGCGCGGCGTCCGAAGATATCGCCAATATGCCCGACTAGCGCTCCCCCTAGAGGCCGCATCAAGTAGCCGACCGCAAAAATGCCGAAAGTCGAAAGGAGTTGGGCGACCGCATCCTCGTGCGGAAAGAATTGACGGCCTATCTGTGCAGCGAAGTAACCATAAATTGCAAAATCGTACCACTCCAGCACATTACCGATCATCCCGGCAGCGATCACCCTGCGTAAATGCGTGGAGTTCATCTCGCCTCCCAAAATTCCTCTCCAAACAGTCGATCTACAGTAGCTTAGCAGCCGAAAGCGTCAAATATGATTATCGCCGGCAGCGGGGTCGAGGATCGTCCCCGCACGCCCGAGGAAAAGGGAAAGGACCCAATGGCAGCAGCTATGGGTAAAAAGCTAGCGCAAACAGAGCGAAGATCGAATTCGACAGCGGCTTTCGCGCCATCGAAGCCATGATCGAGCTGCGCGAACGCTGCCGCGAGCGCATGACCTTGCAAGTCGTGGCACACTTGACGGGGAACGCTCCGCGCAACCTTGATGCCGCCCGGCAATGGCGCGTAAACCGAACCGAGACTTGAACCAAGCGGGCCTGAGACTACGATGGAAGGTGATGGCAAGAGAGAGTACTGGATGATCAGGCACGTTGCATGCCTTACCCTGATTGCGCTTGCGACCTCGCATCCCAACGCGCCGGCGAGCGCTGAAACGATTGCCACGTTCACACGCAATCCCGCAAATCCGATCCTTCGCGGAGTGCGCATCGGAAGCGAGATTGCTGCGAGATCGGCCGGCGCGGAGATCGTGCACTACATCCCAAGGGGCGAGTCTGAGGCCGAGCAGCTTGGCCTCATCGACGAAGTCATCCGCAACAAGCCGGACGCGGTTGTGCTCGCCCCATTTGATCCCACGGCCATGGTTCCTGCTGTGGACAAGCTCAATGCTGCGGGCATCCCGGTGACCAACGTCAACGAGCGGCTCGCCGGCGGCAAGATCGTGGCCTATGTGGGCACGGACGATTACCAGCTTGCACTTACGACCGCACGCTATCTCATCGGTGCGATGGGCAAAAAGGGTAACGTCGTGATCCTGGAAGGTCCGGACAATCTGCCGACCAGCATTGCCCGCGTAAAAGCCTACAACGACGTTCTCAAGGAGTATCCCGATGTAAAGCTGCTCGCCTCCAAATCGGCGAACTACGCGCGCACCCCTGCAAAGGAAGCGGTGCGGAGCTTCTTGCGGCTTTATCCGCAGATAGATGGCGTGCTTGCCGCCAACGATCCCATGGCGATCGGGGCGGTCGAGGCGCTCCAGGCCGCCAAGCGGAAAGCTCTGGTCGTCGGCATCAATGCAAGCAGGGAGATAATCGATCTGGTCAAGTCGGGCGATATTCTCGGCAGCGGCGATTACAACGGCTTTGTACAGGGCTGCCTTGCGACCAATATCGCGATCTCGAATCTGCGGAAGCAGCCTACCCCGCAGATGATAGGCCTCAAGGCGGTCGTGATGGACAAGAGCAATTACCAGGATTACGAGGTTCCGATGCAGCAGCGCAACTGCCCTTCATTGGACAGTGTCACTGCTCGTTGACAGCCGGACGCCCTCTCGCCCGCCCCATGATCTTCTGGACCACCTTGCTAATTCTCCATGGCCTGTTGGCGCTGGCTCTCTTGGGGGCGATCACACACCAGACCCTCGCACTGTGGTGGCCGGTGAGCGCGCCGGCCGGTTCATTCGTTGCGCGCTTCCGGGCGGTGCCGGGCGTGTCCTATGTCGGCGCCATTATTGTTCTTTATGTCCTCACTTTCATACTCGGGGCGTGGATCTACACCCAGTATCGCTTTACCGCCCGGCTGGCGCTGGAGCAGCTTCGATTTTTCAAGACGGTCGGCGTCTTCGAGCTGAAAGAGCACTTGGCCACCATCGGTCTGATTCTGCTTCCGGCCTATTGGGCCTACTGGCGTCAGCCGCTCTCGCAGGAATACGCCAGCGCACGCAGATCCGTGACGCTGCTCCTCGCGCTCCTCGTCTGGAGCAATTTTCTGATCGGCCACATCGTGAACAACGCGCGAGGTATGGGCTCGTGAGCGTCTCGAAGAGGATTCCCGTCTTCGCTCTTGTCTTTGGTGTCGGCTACGCCGTGATTTATGTGGTCTGCACCGAGGTCAACCTGCCGCTCATTACCTATCACCCTGTAACCGGCGACATCGGTCTGTTGCGGCAGCCCGCGAAAACGGGACCGGTCATGTACTGGTACGGCTGGATGCTCACGTCCCTTGTTGGCGCAGTTGCGCTCGCCACCTGCGCGAGCTTCCTTCCGGAGGGATGGGTTCAGCGCACGATCACCTTCGGATGCCTCCTCGCGGCAGCTTACTTTACTTTTTATGCTGTTGCGCTCTTCGTCTATGACCGTGCCACGGTCGAGCTGGAATTCCTTCAATCCCGCTCCCTCTCGCTTGTCGCTGCCGCGCTCACTGCCGCAATTCTCATGTTCATCACTCCGCGGCATTGGCACAAGCGTCTTTGGTACGGATGGATCTGGGTCGTCCCGGCTGGAGCCATCGGCGTCTTGGCCTATTATCTTGCGCCCTACTTCCGTCAATGAGCATATTGAGCCCTTGAGGATGCAACCGATCCCGTTAATGGAAGGGAGCAGTGCATGATGGTCCTGGCTTGGCGCACCGGCGGGATTGCCAATGCGGTTCTGGCGGTTACCTGCGCTCTTTCGATTGCCGCCTGGGCGGGCGGCGCCGGCTTTGGCGATGACGACGATAACAGCGAGGAGGAAGGCCCCTCCTATTTTGGGTTCGTGCGGGACACATCCGGTGTCACCGTTCCCGATGCAAAAGTAACCGTTGGTTTGAAGGGACGCGGCGGCATCATCACGCGCACCGATCTGCTCGGGACCTATAAGGTTCCGGGCTTCGGGAAAGATGTCGATCCGAAGGATGTCGAAGTCGCCTGCGACAAGCCGGGCTATAAACAGATGCGGGTCGTGCGACGTTCCGCGCCCAGTAAGGATCCCAAGATCCCCATCGAGACCGAGTGCACTCTACAGCGCATCTGAAGGCAGATAATGAGAAAATGGAAAGCTCCGCGGATCGCGTGCGCCTCTCTCATCATTGTCGCGGCGGCGTCGGGGCGCGTGTCCGCCGAGAGCCCGTTCGGCGATCCGAATGCAGAGCCGGCGCCTTTCAACCCGCAGATGGCCGCCTTGATGAGCATGCTGATACAGCCGCGCCACGCCAAGCTTGGGCTTGCCGGCGAGGCGGAGAACTGGCCGCTCGCCGCCTACTCTCTGAAGGAGCTTCGGCAGGGTTTCGCGGTAGCCTCGCGTGCGGTGCCGCGTTGGAGAGGCCTGCCGGTACCTGAGCTGTTCGATGCTGCCGTCACTCAACCGCTCACGCTTCTGGATTTCGCCATCAAGCTGAAATATTCGCGGCAGTTCAATGAGGCCTACGAGCAGCTGACCGCAGGCTGCAATGCATGCCACGCCACAACTGATCATTCCTTTATTGTGATCAAAGCGCCGAATGCGTCCGCGTTCCCGAATCAGGAATTCGCGCCCAAGCGATAGAAAAAGCACGCGAGGTCTGGCTTCCTGATGTTTCATCGCAGTTTCTGGTCGAGCTCATGGCTGATTGGGCTGCGCAGGCTCTGTGCAGGCGCGCTCTATCTCGGCGCCTGCTACGCAGCGAGCGCACAGGGTCTCACTCTTCGCTACGCGCAGGCCCATTCCGCCCTGCGGAGCATCTTCGCACTGCCGCTTCTCGTTGCCGAGCGCCAGGGCTTCTTCGTCCGCGAAGGCCTGGATTTCAGCATGCTTCCGGTTCCTGGCGGAGGCGAACGGCTTATTGCGGCCCTGCATGACGGCAGCGCGGACATCAGTCATGTGGCCACTGCGTTTCTGATCCAGTCGTCCCTTGCGGGCTCTGATGCCGTCGCCATTGCGGCCGAATTCAACAACCCTGTCTACAGTCTCGTTGCCAAGCCCGAGAACAAGACCTTTGCGGACCTGAAGGGAAAGCTGATTGGCGTTGCGGCGGAAAACGGATCCATCACACTTTCGATCCGCAAGCTGCTCACTCTCAACGGGCTGGGCAGGGATGACTTCCGGACCAAGTTCGTCGATGGCACGCCGGACAGGCTCAATTGCCTCATGGCAGGTGATTGCGATGCGGTCCCGCTCGGCCAGCCCCAAGACTTTGTCGCCATGCGCCGGGGCAACCGGCTGCTTGGTCTATCCACCGATGCCATTCCGGAATATCTGTACACAGTTACGGCGGCGCGGCGGTCGTGGGCAACTGTCCACAAGGATGCGCTGGAACGTTACGTACGCGCCCTAGCATCAGCCTTTCAGTTCATCCGGGATCCGGCGAAGCGCGACCAAGTCGTCGCCACGATTGTGGAAACCACTGGATTTGCCCGGGCGAACGCGCAGCTGACCCTTTCGCTCTATCTCGAACCCGACCGCGGCGTCTTGCCGAAAGCGGGCGAGATTAATCTTCGAGGGATGGAACAGGTTATCGCGTTGATGGGCGAGGGCGCAACGATCAAGGCGCCACTGCCCGCAGCCGAGCGGTTCGTCGATCTGCAATACCTATACGCAGCTGGAGTTCAATAACACGGAGGCCGCGTAATAAGACTGACGCCTCCCTGTCATGGCAGTATGGCTTGTGACCCTTGGGCTTTCTTCTCTGCGGATCGCTAAATTGTGTCTCAATCACAAGAGGCCACTGCTAACCTGTTTTTCGCGACGCAAAGAATGGCGAAGAATGGAATCTTTCGCCAGCAGGCGGGACTTCCGGTTCACGTCACAGACAGGCCCATCATGAAACGCCGCAGCGATCGTCACCCGCCAACGGCTGGAGTCGACTCCGCCCGGACGTGCTGCAGCTGAAGCGCCGAGGTTCCGCCGTTCCCGACATGGCATCGCGTTGGGCCCGTTCCCCTTCCTCGCCCGGTTTGCCAAGTGACCCGGAGCGGTCATTCGGCTCAACGCCACTTTCCTGACCTCACCTTCGGGAGCGGAAAACTTGCTCCCGCTCAGGAATGGGCTTTAGGGCGGACATCGCGGCTTCTGTGATCACCTTCACACTCGTAGGCCCGCACAGTCGCTATTCTGCCGCCATCGCATTCATGCATGGAAGGCGATCATGGCCCATCTGATCGATAAAGACTTCGTCGAGAGCGTTAATCGCGTGTTGCTGCTAGGGATGCTCTGGAGTGGGCTAGCAGCTTGCGTCATGGGTGCGCTGTCCTACGACATTGCCTATTGGTTCGAGGGCTGGTGAGACCGCGCCGCGCGAGCCGGTCTATTTGCGCGCCACGGGGACTAGCATCGCCAGACCGGCTGCGTGGCTGGGTTGAGAGGACTCGAACCTCCAGATGTCATTTCGAAAACTTTGTTGCAGCTCGCGCGGGCGGTTCGGGGGCAGCTTGGCCGCGTGCCCGCGCGCAGCAGTCGATCGGAGTTTAGTACGCAATGGCGTATCCGGGGTAAGCACGCTTAATGGAAGGGGTTCGAATCCGTGCTGCTCTTGTTGCTGGCGCCCTTCCTACATTTGGGACAGCCGCGGGGCTTAAAGGGCGCAGGGGTTTCATTAGCTGATTTGCTCGGGTGACCGTCTCGTCCTGACCCGACTGCTGATTCTCGGCTGGCAACCTGTGTCTTATGAGCTTCGCAGAGGGCGAGTTGTACGCTGCGGCGAGAACCGTATGCGTTGTTTCCCTTGGCAGCAGGTAGAATGTGAAAATGACGAATCCGCAGACCAAAGCGCATACGGCTAGAAGGCCTGCAGCAGCATCCTGCGTTGGTTTGGTTGCGCATACCTCCTTCCCATAAGCCAAGAAGGTAAACTCCTAACGCTCGTTCAGGCATCGTCAATCGGAAACTATCACCCCAGGAGAAACTCGTGTGCTCCTTATGGCCTTTGCGTATTCCAGTACCGGGAGTTAGCTCCGATGCTTCGAACGATAGCTATCATGGAAGTGGTTTAGATTACGTGACCATATTGCTTTGGATCCTTCCTACCGGCCGTCGTCGCTCGTCGAGGGGGGTGTCGGGTCGTCGTGGATGAAACTATGCAGGAACATTCGGCGAACCGACCCCGTGAAGCCTGACGGGAGTGCAATGTTCAGCGCGGGGGATCAGTAGGGTGCTGCGAGCTGTTCATTGCCCATTCGTTGGTGCAAGCGTCCCTGAATATCACAATCCCATCGTCGCTGACTTCCTTCCTCAAGCACGTTCGGCTGGCCGGTTTGTGAGTAGCGACAGCGGTGGAGTTGATCCCCCACTGCCTCGTGCAGGTGTCCTTGAACAGCACAGCACCCGTCGCAAGATACTGCTTCGTGAGGCATCTATTTTTAGAAGACGGGGTCGCAGTCGCGGTGATTTCGGGGTTTTCCGGCGCAATCTTCCCGCTCGCCTGGGCGATGATGGTCTCGTCTTTCAGCTTTGCGGACGAGACCCTGCTTACGTAGCTCTCGAGCTTGGGACGTATCGGTTCCAAGCGCAATTTGATGAAGTTGAGGGGAGGAAAGTCTCCCGCCTCGGCGGCGTGGGGAGAGAAAGCAGCGAGGCCGAGCGTAGCGGCGGTGAGCGAAGCAAGGAGAGACCCGATCGTCATTGCGGCCTCCGTTCGATAAACGGCGGTGGAAGGCGCAATTCTATCGTTGCGGCAGTCCCCTCACTGTGATGGCCATCACAAAAATGCGTTTTTTGCCTCTGGCACCTCGAACGAGCCTGGTTGACGGTCTTCGATACCGAGCTTTACCGCGTAGCTTATCGTATGAATAAACGAAATCGTTGCCATGGTCATTGCTGACGGGCAAAGCGCCTGGAATCTTCTGCGGCATATGCCGCCACCGCATTGTCGGCGACGCGTGCCGCGCGCAGCCCCTCAATGAGCTCCGATACCCGGCTCTCCGGGATCGCACATGTCACCTCGTTATTGGACATCCCGGTACGCACCCGGCTTAGCATGCAGCCGACGCTCATGGCGATCTCGCCGCTCTCTTTGGCGATCGGAATGATGTGGCATTGTGGCTTGCCTTCGAAGCGAAGGCGCGGCCACGCGTCGTGCACCAGCATCTGCTGCTTTCCATTCAGTCGCAGCAGGATCACCGACGGGTCGACGGGCATATCGCGTAACGGCCCATAAACCACGCATTTCGGCTTTTCGCGCACGACCGCGATCTTTGCCACCGCTTCCGGCGTGACCCATCCGGTCTCGCACAGTGCAGCGACGTCGGCCATGTGGGCGATCTCCTCCATGCTCTTGAAACCATGCGTCAGGCTGCCAACGCTGCAATTGCCATGGTCCTCCGCGACCGTCGCGAAAACGCCGTGCGTGCCCTCGATCCAGAATACGCAACTCGCCGCAACGGCTCCGGTCCGCCCATCCGGCGTTGCCGGCGGCATGGTTCGTTGGATGCGACCGATTCCGGTAGGAACCCGGCTGATAAAGGCAATAGCAACCGGCGGAACCGCGAGTCCTAACAGGTCTTGCAGATCGAGATGCCAAGTCTCGAAGCGAGTCTGCGACATGTGCCCATTCTCCGATTGAATCTTGTAGTTCTTCCACCGCGACCGAAAGGCGCACTCAATCGCCGTCTTTGCGTGCGGTGAGGCAAAGGAACAGCATGGCTCCGTAAAACGAGCCGTTCGCAACACGCCGAAGCGCCTCCCGGTCGAAGCTATCAACCAACTCCTGCCCGATCTCACCAGCCTGGGCGGCGGCGTTAGCGCCGCGCGAGAGCAGCGTCAGCAGGTAGGCGGGGCTCGTCGTCTGCACGTAGCCGTGCGGCTCCACCGACTGCAAGCTGAACCCCGCCGCGGTGACGAGAGCAGGAAGCCGGCGCATAATGTATGGCGCGTGCACCAGATTGCGCAGCACCACCCCTGCGGCCGCCTGCAGCGGATCGCCCTCAAACAAGGCGACGGTGAGAGTTGCAAAATCGCCGTCGAAGATGACGAGCTGCCCGCCCGGCCTGAGAACGCGTCTCGCCTCTGCCAACGCTTCCCTCGGATCGACCAGATGCGAGTAGACCGTGTGCGCGATAACAAGATCAAAGAAAGCGTCCGCTTGTCCGGTTACCGCAGCGTCGCCGATCGCGAATGACACCCGCGGTTCGCCGGCGCATGTCGCGCCCGCCATCTCGACGAACACGGGGGACGGGTCGATCCCGACAAGTTGCGCCGGATCGACGTGCTGCATGATGAGCTTCGTCGAGGCTCCGTTCCCGCAGCCAACCTCGAGCACCCTGGCCCCCTTGGGCAAAATGATCTGCGCCATGTAGCGCGCGGAGATTGCCTGCATGGCCGGCTCCGATGCTCGGACGTTCATCGACTTGGCGATGCTGTCCAACACCTCGCGCGGCTGCTCTTTGATGCGGGCGAGTAGACCCGTCACAGCGACATCACCCAGCCTATTGCGGATGCTTCAAAGACCTCAACTACACTCGGTTCCAGCGCAGCAGATACTTTTCCAGCCGCTCCGCAACGCCGAAGATCACCAGTACCACCACCAGGATCAGAAGAATCAGCGCAAACATCAGAGCGGCGTTGTAGGTGCTCTGCGCAAACGACAAGAGATAGCCGAGGCCGCGCGTTGCCGCCACGAACTCTCCCACGCAGGCGCCGGTGAAGGCAAAGCCGACTGCGATTTTCAGATTGCTGAGCACCCAGGCCGTAACCGAGGGCAAATAGACATGTCGGACAAGCGCCCAACGGTCGCCACCGAGGGTGATGACACGCTCGACAAGCCTGCGGTCCACCTGTCGGATTCCGGTGAACACCGTGAAGAAGATCAGGACGGCCACGAGAATAAAGGACAGCGCAACCTTTGACGCCAGTCCGATGCCGAGCCAGATCACAAAAAGCGGGGCGAGGATCACGCGCGGGATGGCATTGAGGACGGTCATCACCGGCTCGAGCAATTCCGCGATGAAGGGAACGAGAGCCGCGACAACGCCGAGCAGAATGCCAACGGCAATTCCGAGCGCGAGACCGCCGAGCGCGGCGCTGAAAGTTGCCTCAAGATGCGGCCAGATACGGCCGTCGGAGAATAGCTCTATGAGGGCCGCTCCGATCCTGCTGGGGTTTGGGACATACATTGGATTGAGCATCCCGGCGCAGCCGGCCAGCTCCCAGATCGCGAGCAGCACCGTGAATGCGGCGAGTTGGCGCACCCAAGTGTAGCGGGGATCGAGAAGCATCAGGCCGCCTCCGCCCGGTGATCCACTTCGCGGGAGAGGTCCGCCCACAGCTTCGCGTAGAGCGGCGCGAAGGCGGGATGCGTGCGCGAGTCGACCGGATCGCGCGGCCGCGGAATCGGCACCGGATAACGTTGCGTGATACGCGCACGCGGTCCCTGCGACAGCAGGTAGACCTCGTCGGAGAGGCTGATCGCCTCTTCGAGATCATGGGTGACGAGAAGAACGCTGATACTTTCGCGCTCGACCAGGGCGACGACGTCCTTCACCACGCGTGCGCGCACGATTGCGTCGAGCGACGCGAACGGCTCGTCCATCAGGATGAGCTTCGGCCTCATCGCCAGCACCTGCGCGAGGGCAACGCGCTTGCGCTGGCCGCCGCTCAGCTGACGGGGAAACCGGTCGCCGAAGCCGGCAAGATCCAGCCGGTCGAGCCAAGCCTCCGCCTCGGCGAGCGCCTTGCTGCGCTCCATGCCATTGAAGGTCAGGCCAAGCGCGACATTGTCGCGCGATGTCTTCCACGGCAGCAGCGCGTCGTCCTGGAACAGGATGCCGACCTGCGCGGGCACAACGTTCGTCTCGACGGTGCCCGAAAGCGGCTGCTGCAACCCGATCACGGCACGCAGTAGGCTTGACTTGCCCGAGCCCGAAGGCCCGACGAGGCTCACGAAACGGCCATCGCCGACGGCAAGGCTCACTCCTTCGAGGACCGGCTCCCCGCCGTAGGAAATCGTAAGATCCCGGACGCGCAGCGGTCAGCCCCCTACGATCGTGGCGTCGTGCAGCCCGGACATGCTCGCCCCCGCCTTGAGCAGGCCGCCAGCGATGAGACTGTGCTCGACGCGTTTGGCCGAGTCGAGGTCGATGCCCACCGTTTCCGGGTAGAGCGAGTCGCGGTGACGCACGAGAATTTCGCTGAACTCCTTGAGGTCGAGGCCGGTGATCATCTCCTTGGGGAAAGCCGCGACCAACTGCTCGCCGGTCATCCCGCGCAACGCCCTGAGCGCATCCGCCAGCGCTTTGGCCAGCGCCACCATTTCCGGCCTGCGCTGCTCGATCTCCTTGGCGCGGACCGCGACGCCCATGAATTCGAAGGAACCCCCGAGATAGTGCCTGGCGTCCTCAAGATCCATTCCGTTCATGAGCACCCGCGCGCCCGCGCGCCGCAACAGCGTCAGCGCCGGTTCCTGGACGACGCCGACGTCGATCTGGTTCTGCCGCAACGCTTCCAGCAAATTGACGCCCATGGTCGCGAAATGGACTTTCTGGGCGTCGGCGTCGGCTTGCTTCAGCAGATAGAGCGTGAGCGCGTGATCGGCATTACCAAGCGCGGAGATGCCGACCGTCCTTCCCTCCAGATCCTTGATCGTTTGAATCTGGCTCGCAGTCTTGGGAGCGGTGACAACGGCGAACAGGGGGAGGCGGCCGGTGACCGCAAAGCGGCGGATGTCCGCGCCGACATTGGCATAGGCTTGGAGCGCGACGTCCAACGCGGTGGCGGCATATTCGACCGCGCCTCCGACCAGCGCCTGCATCGCGGCATTGCCCCCGCGAGTGTAGACCAGTTGCACCTCGAGCCCATGAGCCTTGAAATAGCCGGCCGAGCGCGCGACTTCGTAAGGCACTCCGCACAGAAGCTGGCTGCAGTAGGCGAGCCTGATCTGCTTGCCCTGCGCTTCGGAGCGGGTGGGTCGGGCCGCCGGGATGACGCTTGCAACCAGAGCCGCCCCCTTGAACAGCGAGCGCCGAGACACGTCGGCGTCGGGCACGCGGGCAGTGGTTTCATCGCAGCAGCTCATGGGAGCCTCCAAATCTCGCTGCGGGGTGCACTCCAAAAACAGGATATCCGGTGGCGTGATACTCCCGGCGTACTGCTGTTCGTTGCAGCGATCGTCGGCAGAACGCTCATGCCTGGATCATGCTCATCGGGCGATGCTGTGAGGACGATACGCCTCCGCAAAGGGATGTCCAATGCATAATTATTCTAGCCTCTTATGCTCATCAGGCATACATTGAAGGCATGGAGCTGAGGCGGCTGCGAACGTTCGTCGCTGTGGCGGAACTGGGCACGGTTTCGAAAGCGGCGCTGCGACTGCGCATCACGCAGCCCGCTCTTTCGCGGCAAATCATGGACCTCCAGCAAGAGCTCAGGCTCAGGCTGTTTGATCGCGTTGGGCGCCGCCTTGTCTTGACCGCGGAAGGCGAGCAGTTCCTCGGGCATTGTCGCAGTGTACTGGCCCATGTCGACGCGCTCGGCGAGCGGGCGGAAGTACTCCGGCGTGGAGACACGGGCGTGCTGAAGGTTGCCGCCCCGCCGCACACGATCGAAAGCATCTTATCGATGTTCCTGCCTCGATATGCCGAACTCTTTCCCAATGTGCACGTGAAGCTGAATGAGGCGCTCGGTCGCGAACAGACCGCCATGCTGGAACGCGGCGAGGTTCATATCGGCATCAGACATGATCAAGGCGATCGACGCTTCGAGAGTCGCGTATTGCCACCGGATGAGGTCTTGGCCGCGTGCGCCCCTTCGCTCGAGCTTGGCCATTCCGCCGTGATTGATATCGGTCGGCTCGCGTCCTATCCGTTGCTGTTGCTGGACCAGGGTTATTCGATCCGGAGGCTATTTGACGCAGCCTGCCGTCTCACGGATGTCGAACCCAATATTCTGCTCGAGAGCCGCGCGCCTCACACCTTGCTCGCGCTCGCAGAAGCCGGGCAAGGGGTAGCGATCATTCCGTCGCTGCTGCGAACGGATCGCTACACATTGCGGATCGTCCGCGTAACACACCGGCGCAAGCCGATTCGAGAGCGATTTGCCATTCAATGGGACAAGCGGCGTCCAATGCCGCCTTATGCCGAGAGCTTTTGCGAAGCGCTCGCCAAGTATATGCGTGAGGTCCTCCCGATCACGCATCCAACTGAAAGCAAGATGGCTGCGGCGCGGAAACGGCCTGCGGTTCGGAAATCGCGCACGCACTGAAGAATCGCCGGTTGGATACGCCCGGGGAGTCGCAGGTCTACGGTCAATATGTGGTTGGGGTCAACTTGCGGACTCATGCAGTGCAGCGAATTGCCCCTCATTCGATTACCTCGTCGGCGCGCAAAAGGATTGAGGTAGGAATATCTAGGCCAAGGGCCCTCGCTGCCTTCAGGTTGATTACCAGCTCGAACTTGGTCGATTGCATCACCGGCAGATCGGCGGGCTTGGTGCCCTTGAGAACGCGGCCGGTATAGATGCCAAGTTGGCGATTTGCGTCTGTAATGTCCGTACCATAACTCATCAAACCACCGGCATCGACGAATTCTCTCAACGCATAAATCGCAGGCAAGGCGTGCCGGGCCGCGAGCGCGGTGATTTTTGTGCGGTGCTCGGCGGTGAAGGGACCGACCTGGACGAAAAGCGCGTCAGCTTTCTCCCCCGCGAGCATCGTGAAAGCCGGCTCTAGGTCGCTTTCGGCACTGGCATTGACAATAACGAGCTTATGTCCAAGCGCGCGCGCCGCTTCCTGCGCTTGTTGCGTGTCGGAAGCGAGATTGGGATCGGTGGGATTCACGAGAAAGCCGACGACCATGGCCTTAGGCGCAAGCTCCAGCAGCAATTGCAGGTGCTTTGCCGTCAGTCCGTTGACCAGAAACGCGATTCCCGTAACGTTCCCGCCTGGTCGTGCTAGGCTATCAACGATACCGAGTTTGACCGGGTCGCCACCCATCGCAAAAACCAGCGGCATTGTGAGAGGCACGACCGGCTTCGTCGCGACCACCGAGCTGGTGCCACCGGTTGCGGCCACAACGTTTACTTGCCGGCGAACGAGATCAGCCGCCAGCTCAGGCAAGCGGTCAAGGTGACTCTCCGCAAAACGGGATTCGATTGCTACGTTGCTGCCCTCGATGAATCCCCCTTCACCGAGCCCTTTGCGGAACGCGGCGATAATGTGTGCCGAGTCGCCCGGAGAGCGGGAGCTGAGATACCCGACTACAGGCGTTGCCTGCGCCCGTGCGAAAACCGGCCACGCGGCTGCCGCGCCGCCGAGCACGCCGAGAAATTCGCGCCGTCTCATAGGCTTCTTCCCCGAGCTGAGGACCACGCCGACCATGTTGTGGGTACACAGTTTTGGGCAAGCATTACACTGCGTCAAGAAACGTCCTCTCATGTCCGCTTCGGGGTTAAAACCGAAGCTACCGCCCAGCATGGGCGGCTGCTTCTCCTCGGACAGCGGACATGCTTTCTCTTAAAAGCTCAGCCGCCGTACTCAATCAGCTTGTGCTCACCTCGCGCCCCGATGACCGAAATGAGTTGTCATTTGAGCTGACGTGTTTCGCTGTTCGCCTCCACTATATTCGGTGTTTTCTTCAAAAAAACTCCGGCACCTGCATGGGCATGGGCCGAGCCCTGCCGCAGGTGACCGCACTGAAAGCATTATACTCCTGGGCGTCACTGGTATACAACAATTGCCCTGCTCGGGGTTCGCCAGCACGCGCCAATGTTTGGGACCGATATTTGACCAGCATAGCACTTCTCTTGAAGCGGGGTCGGGTGCTGCGGTCTGGCGCCAGGGCGCCGCAGCCGCTCGACATCGCAATCGGCAGGGATGGCCGTATCGTCGCGGTGGACCGCGCGATCACGGACGAGCGCGCGGAGAGAACAGTTGATCTCGCAAACAGGCTTGTCGTACCGGGGCTGGTGGATGCGCATCAGCACCTCGACAAGTCGCGCACGCGGCGCCTGGTCGAAAATCCGACAGCTACGCTGGAAGGTGCCTCGGCGGCGTATCGCAGGTTTGCCGCCGCAGCGACGCGCGAGGATATCATCGCGCGTGCCGAGCGCACCCTCGAGATTTGCCTTGCTCGTGGGACGGTGGCTATCCGCAATCATACGAATATCGAATCCGACAGCGGCCTTCGCGCCATCGAAGCCATGATCGAGCTGCGCGAACGCTGCCGCGAGCGCATGACCCTGCAGGTCGTGGCACACTTGACGGGGGACGCTCCGCGCAACCTTGATGCCGCCCGGCAATGGCTTGCAGCCGCAATCGCTGCGGGTGCCGATGCGATCGGAGGCGTCCCGCAATACGCCGACGACCCGCTTCCTTTTCTGGATCTTCTGTTCGAGTTTGCGGAGCAAAGCGGGTTGCCGCTGGATATGCATATCGACGAGCATCTCGATACGCAGCGACTGCTGTTTGACCCCCTGATCGAGCGTACGCGCGCACACGGGATGCAAGGGCGAGTCACCGCCGGTCATTGCTGTGCATTGAGCGCTGTCGCGCTGGACGAGGCGAAGCGCATCGTGCGCGGGCTAGCCGAGGCGGATATCGCCGTGGTCACGCTGCCCGCTGCCAATCTTTTTCTGCAGGGTCGCGGCACCGAGCAGTTGCCGCCCCGAGGCCTCACGCGCCTGCACGAGCTTCTCGCCGCTGGTGTGCGCGTTGCGGCGGCTTCCGATAACATCCAGGATCCTTTCGTGCCGATCGGCTCGGGAGACCTGCTGGAAGTCGCGCGTTGGACGCTCACCGCCGGTCATCTCGGATTAGGCGACCTCCATACGGCTTTCGAGCTTGTTTCGAGCACGCCGGCTGGCATGCTCGGTCTCGGCAACGCTTGGGGAATCGAAGAGGGCGCCCGCGCCGACCTGCTCGTGACGGAGTGCGACGATGTCGAGGACCTGATTGCCACGGGACCTAGCCAGCGAGCCGTGCTCGTCGGCGGCCGCCTGGTCGCGGGCGCACTGAAATGCGCGACCTCTAGACTGGGATGCTGTGCGCACCGGTAAAGCTGGCTCGTGGTGTGAAAGAGACCTCTCTCCGAGGAGTTGATCGGCGGCTCGTTGCTCTCGAGTAACGACGAGGAAATGCCAGTGCAATTGACCGCCGTGCGACGGGCATTGTAGGTTTTTCTCGAACACACGGATCTAGCGCATTTCTCCGAGAAGAACGGCACTCACCCGGCGAGGTCAAGGGCCTGCTGGTCGAAACCGCGACCCTGCCAAGCTCCGCCGCTCAGGAGAGGAACATCATGCTTTCAATGACAACTCCACGGTTGTTGATCTTCAGCTGTGCAACGCTCAGCGCGTTGCTGCTCGGCATGGCAACCGCATCGGCCGAGACCACCTTGGAGAAGATCAAGCGAACCGGCGTGATGACCTCCGCCAATACGTTCAGCTACCCTCCGTTCGGATTCATCGAAGACGGCAAGCAGGTCGGCTTTGATGTCGATCTCGGCAATGAGATCGCCAGGCGCATGGGCGTAAAACTGACGTTCGAGGCCATCGATTTTCGAGGAATCATGGCCGCTCTCACCTCAGGC
>DATBYX010000168.1:0-5477 GCA_036513475.1 Xanthobacteraceae bacterium
AGAAGGCCGAGATCACGGAATTTGATCGACTTGCCCAAGAGCGCGTGGGTGCCCACGACGATGTCGACGGTACCGTCGGTTATGCCCTTCTTCGCGCGCGTGAGCTCCTTGCCGGAAACGAGGCGGGAGGCCTGGGCGATCTTCACCGGGAATCCGCGAAAGCGCTCCGTGAATGTACCCGTGTGCTGACGCGCAAGAAGCGTCGTCGGCACCACGACCGCTACCTGCCTGCCCTGCATGACCGTGACAAAGGCGGCACGCAGCGCAACCTCGGTCTTGCCGAACCCGACATCTCCGCAAATCAGCCGGTCCATGGGCCGGCCGGAGGCAAGCTCTGAGAGAACGACGTCGATGGCAGCCTGTTGATCGTCGGTCTCCTCGTACGGGAAACCGGCGCAGAACTCGTTGTACGGGCCCTCCTCCGCGACGAGCCGCGGCGCCTCGCGCAGCTGCCGCTCCGCCGCGATCTTGATCAGCTCATTTGCGATCTCGCGGATCCGGTTCTTCATGCGCGCCTTGCGCGCCTGCCAAGCACTCCCGCCAAGCCGATCGAGCTCAACGTCCGTCTCCTCCGAACCGTAGCGGGAGAGGAGCTCGATGTTTTCCACCGGCAGGAACAGCTTGTCCCCGCCCGCATAGTGCAGCTCGAGGCAATCATGCGGCGCGCCGGCTGCTTCGATGGCGCGCAGCTGGATGAAGCGGCCAATCCCGTGATCGACATGAACCACGAGATCGCCGGCAGCAAGGCTCGTCGCCTCGGCTATGAAGTTCTCGGCACGTCGTGTGATCCGTCGGGGGCGGACCAGCCGATCGCCCAGGATATCCTGCTCGCTGATGAGGGCCGCGTCGGCAGTCTCGAACCCGCTTTCCAGTCCAAGCACTGCGAGCGCAACGCGCGAGCCGGCCAGTCGCATAGCTTCGTGCCAGGAGGCTACCGGCGAGAGATCAGGGATGCCATGATCGCCGAGCACGTGCGACATGCGTTCACGCGCACCTTCGCTCCAGAGCGCGACGGTGACGCGCTTGCCGCTTCCTTGCAGCGCTGCCACGTGCTTGGCCACCGCCTCGAACACGTTGCGACCCGGCTCCGCGCGCTCCGCAGCAAAATTGCGGCCCTGCTTGGCACCTACGTCGATCACCGTTTCCTGGCTCTGCGGAACGGAAAACGGCGTGAGCCGCACCAGCAGTACCTGCGCAATCCGCTCGTACGATTCTTCTTCGCGCAGATAGAGCCTGTCGGGTGGCAGCGGTTTGTAGGGCGGTCCCGAGCCGCGCTGCGCAAGCCCCTGCTGGCGTGCCTCGTAGTAGTCCTGCACCTGTCCCAACCGTTCCCGGGCAGCGTCCTCTGCAAGCGGCTCCAGTGCGATGCAGGAGCCCGGGACATAATCAAACAACGTCTCGAGTTGCTCGTGAAACAGAGGCAGCCAGTGCTCCATGCCGGGATGTCGCCGGCCTTCGCTCACCGCGTGGTACAGCAGATCGTCGGGAGCGGGTGCACCAAATGTCTCGATATAGCCGAGCCTGAAGCGTTTGATCGCATCGGGCGAGAGCTGGAATTCGGCGACGGGAACGAGATCAAGACTATGCAATTGGCCCGTCGTGCGTTGAGTCTCGGGATCGAAGGTGCGGATGCTCTCCAACGTGTCCCCGAAGTAGTCTAGTCGCACCGGCTCCGCGGTGCCCGGCGCGTAGAGATCGATGATTCCGCCGCGCACCGCGTAATCGCCCGGCTCGCGGACTGTTGATGCACGCGCGAAGCCGTTGAGCTCGAGCCAAGCAGTAATGCTCTCCATGGCCAGGACGTTACCCGGCGCAACCGACAAGGATTGATGGCGCACAAATTGTCGGCTGGGCACGCGCTGCACCGCGGCATTGACGGTGGTGAGGAGAATGGTTGGGTGCCGGCGGCCCTCTGCGGCGTGCGCCAAGCGCGACAGCGCGGTCATGCGCTGGGCGACAGAGGTCGAATGCGGCGACACGCGGTCATAGGGCAGACAATCCCAGGCCGGGAATTCAGCGACGACGAGATCAGGTGCAAAGAACCCGAGCGCGCGGCTCAAAGCTGCCAACCGCGGCCCATCGCGACACACCACTGCAAGCGGCACCGCCGGGGCATCGCGGCGTGCTGCCAATGCGCGCGCGAGATCGGCGATGACGAGCCCTTCCGCCCCGTCAGCCACCCCCGCGAATGTGAGCGGACGACCGGGTGCGATGTGATCAATGGGAGTGCGCGAGATTCTCATCGGGCACCGCAGCCTTGCCGGTTGAAATCACGCAGCCGGCGGAACAGTGCAGTGTCCAGGCTGCGCGGCACATCGGCCTGACCGGTCACCCACGCGAACAGTTCCGGGTCCGCCATCTCCAAGAGCTGCTCGAACTCTCCAAGCTCCTCGGCTCCCCACTCCCTAATCTCGCGATCGGCAAAGCGTCCCATGATGAGATCCACTTCGCGCATGCCACGATGCCAGGCGCGAAACAGAAGCTTGCGCCGGCGGACCTCGAGGTCTGCATCTGAAGGGGCCGCTTCGACCATCTTTTGCGTGTCTCCGGCAAACGCCAAAAGCCCGGACGGTGCCGGGCCAGCATGATATAGCCAGCCTGACAGCGGATGTCAGCGGAAGGCGTCGGTCACAGCGCTAACCCTATGTCGGTCAGGATGCGTTCAGTTGCCATGGTCCGCGTAGGCGGAGCGCCGAGTTCCCACCAAAGTTGCGGTCTCGCACGGCTGCGTTTCGACCTGCCGTGCACGGATTGCTGGATGTCCCGGATTCTTGCGGTATGACCGCCATGCGGCCAAGCGCGCTCAACCCGCTGTTTGCTGCGATCACGACGCTGCCCGGCGTAGGAGCGAAACTGGAAAAGCTCTACGGCCGGCTGCTCGGTCGAGACGACAAGCCTCGCGTTGTCGATCTTCTCTTCCACATGCCCAGCGGCGTGATCGACCGCCGCGCCCGACCGAAATTGCGTGATGCGCCGCTCGATACCGTGGTCACCGTCGCGGTCACGGTGGATCGTCATCGACCGCCGCCGCCGCACCGGCCCCGTGCCCCCTATCAGGTGTATACGAGCGATGAGACCGGCGATCTCACTCTCACATTTTTCAACGCCCGAAAGGACTACCTGCAAAAGCTCCTCCCCGTCGGCGAGCGGCGCTATGTGTCCGGGATCATCGGTCTCTACGATGCAATGCGACAGATGGTGCATCCGGACCGCATCATCGCCGAGACCGATGTGGCGAAGCTTCCGCTGGTTGAGCCCGTCTATCCCCTGACCGAAGGACTGAGCCTCAACGCGGTGAGCAAGGCAGTAGATGCAGCGCTCACGCGCATACCCGCGTTGCCTGAATGGCAGGAGCCGAGCTGGGTGGCGCGGGAACGATTCCCGACGTTCGCCGAGGCGCTGCGGGTGCTGCATCGTCCGCCTGAGCCGAGCGATGTCCTGCCTGAGGGTTTGGCGTGGTCACGCTTGGCCTATGACGAGTTTCTCGCCGGCCAGCTTGCGCTCGCGCTGGTGCGGGAACAGGTGCGACGCCCCGCCGGTCGAGCGACGGTAAGCAACGGCCACCTCAGAAAAAAGCTGATCGAGGCGCTGCCGTACTCGCTGACCGCCTCACAGACGCGCGCGGTGGGAGACATCGTCGCCGATCTGGCCAAGCCGCAACGCATGCTTCGACTGCTCCAGGGCGACGTCGGAGCAGGCAAGACGGTGGTAGCGCTGCTCGCGTCCGCTGCCGTGATCGAAGGCGGGCGCCAGGCTGCATTGATGGCGCCGACCGAGGTTCTCGCGCGGCAGCACTTCAACACGATCACGCGCCTGGCCGCTCTCGCGAGGATCAACGTCGCCATTCTGACCGGTCGTGAACGGGGTCGCGAGCGCAGCGCCATTCTCGAGCAGCTCGCGCTGGGCGAGATCCACATTCTGGTGGGGACGCATGCGTTGTTCCAGGAGCAGGTCGAGTTTCGCGACCTTGGACTTGCAGTTGTCGATGAGCAGCACCGGTTTGGGGTGCACCAGCGGCTTGCGCTTGCCCGCAAAGGCGAGGCCGTCGATGTCCTGGTGATGACCGCAACTCCCATCCCCCGCACCTTGGTGCTGACCTATTTCGGCGACATGGATATCTCGGAGTTGCGCGAGAAGCCGGCCGGACGCCAAGCGATCGACACCCGCACCATCCCGCTCAATCGAACCGAGGAAGTGGTCGAAGCAGTCGGCCGGTCATTGGCCGCCGGGCATCGCGCCTATTGGGTTTGCCCGCTGGTGGAAGAATCCGAAAACGTCGACCTCGCGGCGGCGCAGGAGCGTTTCCACGCATTACGCCAGCGCTTCGGCGCCCTGGTTGACCTCATTCACGGCCGCATGAAAGGGGCCGAGAAGGATCGCGCAATGGCGCGCTTTGCGAGCGGGGAGACCCGGCTGCTGGTGGCCACCACTGTCATCGAGGTCGGTGTCGACGTGCCCGAGGCAACGGTCATGGTGATCGAGCATGCCGAGCGCTTCGGACTTGCGCAGCTCCATCAGCTGCGCGGACGCATCGGACGCGGTGCGGAGCGCTCCGCGTGCCTGCTCCTCTACAAGCCTCCCCCTGGCGAGACCGCAAAAGCGCGCCTTCGCATCATGCGCGAAACAGAGGACGGCTTTCGCATCGCGGAGGAGGATCTCAAGCTGCGGGGGGAAGGAGACGTCCTGGGTACGCGGCAATCGGGAATGCCGGGGTTTCGCATTGCCCGGATCGGTACGCATGCCAAGCTCGTCGGCCCGGCGCGCGACGATGCCGCCCTGATGTTGGCGCGCGATCCAGCGCTCGCGTCGGAACGCGGCCAGGCATTGCGCCATCTCCTTTACATCTTTGAGCGCGACGAAGCGATCCGGCTGCTGCGCGCGGGGTGAGCATCTGACCTTCGTAGGGGCGAGGCATGCCTCGCCCCTCTCTCCACATGCGTTGTTGTTGATGCGGGGCGACGCATGCGTCGCCCCTACGGAGGCGTTATTCCGTTCTGTCGTAGGGGCGAGGCATGCCTCGCCCCTACGGAAGCTTGCGATGTTTACTTCGCCGGGACGGTGGGTGCGGAAGCCGCGCGCGCGATGCGCGCCGTCTCGGCCATCGCCGCGAGCTTCTGCTGGTCGTTTCCGCCGGGCTGGGCCATGCCTGCCGACATGACAAGGGTCATCGCTACTTCCACAGCAATGTCGAGCTCGATGACGTCGCGGCGCGGCACATAGAAGAAGAAGCCGGTGGTTGGGTTGGGCGAGCAGGGCATGAAGGCCCCGACCTGCTCGCCGTCGGGCAGTCGGGTCGCGATGTCGGGACTTGCAGGATTGGAGAGGAAGACCAGCGACCACATCCCGGGCGAAGGAAATTCGACGAGTCCAACGCGGCGGAACGTCGTTCCGCTCTTGGCGAACAGGGTTTCGAAGATCTGCTTGAGACTTTTGTAGAGCGGCCGCACGACCGGCATGCGGTGAAGAATATTTTCACT